>NZ_SGPD01000078.1:0-205 GCF_004208935.1 Pseudoalteromonas sp. CO109Y | reverse complement strand
AAGCTGTAAGCTGTAAGCTGTAAGCTGTAAGCTGTAAGCTGTAAGCTGTAAGCTGTAAGCTGTAAGCTGTAAGCAAATCTTGGTATTAACTAAATTATTTAAGAAAGTGTTTTTGGGATTTTTTAGAGATTGGAGCGGCACACGAGGCTCGAACTCGTGACCTCAACCTTGGCAAGGTTGCGCTCTACCAACTGAGCTAGTGCCG
>NZ_SGPD01000077.1:0-206 GCF_004208935.1 Pseudoalteromonas sp. CO109Y | reverse complement strand
TATCTATAAGAATTTTAATATCAGCTTTCCAAATTTTTAAAGAGCAAGAGAATAAACTTCTCAAAATTAAACACACTCTATTCTCAAGCAGTTTATTACCTGATTAAGAATGTTTATTTTTAAGGAGTAAAAGTGGTGGAGCTAAGCAGGATCGAACTGCTGACCTCCTGCGTGCAAGGCAGGCGCTCTCCCAGCTGAGCTATAGC
>NZ_SGPD01000076.1:0-209 GCF_004208935.1 Pseudoalteromonas sp. CO109Y | reverse complement strand
TGGGTCGTACTGGACTTGAACCAGTGACCCTCGCCTTGTAAGGGCGATGCTCTCCCAACTGAGCTAACGACCCATATTACATACAGCATATTATCTTAATGGAAGGACCACCGAGACTTTCTTTAATAACAGAAAGTAAATGGTGGGTCGTACTGGACTTGAACCAGTGACCCTCGCCTTGTAAGGGCGATGCTCTCCCAACTGAGCTA
>NZ_SGPD01000075.1:0-209 GCF_004208935.1 Pseudoalteromonas sp. CO109Y | reverse complement strand
ATAGCTCAGTCGGTAGAGCAGAGGATTGAAAATCCTCGTGTCGGTGGTTCGATTCCGCCTCTGGGCACCATTATTTAATATGTTGGTGTTTAATTTATGCTTTAGACATCAGTATCGTGCATAGCACACAGATTTAGTGTGCCGACTTAGCTCAGTTGGTAGAGCAACTGACTTGTAATCAGTAGGTCATCCGTTCAACTCGGATAGTC
>NZ_SGPD01000074.1:0-219 GCF_004208935.1 Pseudoalteromonas sp. CO109Y | reverse complement strand
AGATACGAGATACGAGATACGAGATACGAGATACGAGATACGAGATACGAGATACGAGATACGAGATACGAGATACGTTGTCAGTATAAGTAAAAAATAAGGTGTAATGTAAAGACTTATTTAATCATTTGTTTGAGGAAAACAAATGGCGGAGTGGACGGGACTCGAACCCGCGACCCCCGGCGTGACAGGCCGGTATTCTAACCAACTGAACTACCA
>NZ_SGPD01000073.1:0-229 GCF_004208935.1 Pseudoalteromonas sp. CO109Y | reverse complement strand
GTAGCTCAGTTGGTTAGAGCACATCACTCATAATGATGGGGTCACAGGTTCAAATCCCGTCTTAGCCACCATTCTTTCTTCAGAATGGCTCTGCAGGAGTTAAAGCTGCACTCAATAAAGAGTTTAAAATAACTACCAGTACTTTTAGTACGAATGATGCGGGAGTGGCGGAATTGGTAGACGCGCTGGATTTAGGTTCCAGTAACTTCGGTTGTGAGAGTTCAAGTCT
>NZ_SGPD01000072.1:0-236 GCF_004208935.1 Pseudoalteromonas sp. CO109Y | reverse complement strand
AAACTAACGATATCGACTACAATCCGACGAACACGACCGAACCGAACTAAACTCTTAAAACAACCAAACGCCTCCTTCAACGTCTACGACCATACCACCCTAAACGCGCCCGATCTCGTCTAATCTCGAAAACTAAACAAAATCGAACCTAATTAATACTTAAATAAAAAACCGCCTAAAAATACCGAATACTATAAACTTTTTCTTTAACTTTTTACTATTTCTTTCCTTTTCTT
>NZ_SGPD01000071.1:0-238 GCF_004208935.1 Pseudoalteromonas sp. CO109Y | reverse complement strand
CGGGATGGCGGTGTCGGTTGTAATTCGGCGGGTACGGTCGGGTCGGGTTGGGTTTTTGGGGTAGTTAGGCGTTTTTTTTAGCGTTTACGGTTATATTATTTTGAACGCGTTCGATTTCGTTTGATTTTGGAAGTTAAGTAGGGTTGGGTTTGGTTAGTATTTGGATGGGAGATTGTTTGGGAATATTGGGTGTTGTAGGTTTTTTTTTTGGTTTTTTGTTGTTTTTTTTTTTTTTTTT
>NZ_SGPD01000070.1:0-239 GCF_004208935.1 Pseudoalteromonas sp. CO109Y | reverse complement strand
ACCTACCGATACTAAAATAAAATTAATCTACTATAAAAACCAAAACCCCGACACACACTCTCACAAATCGAAACAAATAAAAACTCCGAATACCATACTTCCTCCCTAAAAATACTATACTCCAAAAAACATTCCAAAAAACCTCTTATCCTATACCCTAAACACACCAAAAACCAACCGCCAAAATTAACCATTATCGACCTACACGCACGCTATTATACGCTACCTTAACGACCCAA
>NZ_SGPD01000017.1:0-297666 GCF_004208935.1 Pseudoalteromonas sp. CO109Y | reverse complement strand
AAGTGGTCGGCGATGCAGGATTTGAACCTGCGACCCCTTGGACCCAAACCAAGTGCGCTACCAAACTGCGCTAATCGCCGATGCTTACCGTTGTTTGCGAGTGACCTCGTTAACAACGGGGTGCATAATAGTGATTTGACCGAGTCAGGTCAAACATTTTTTTAAGAAAATAATTCAATCGGTCACTTTTAGTTCATAATGGTTAAATATTGCAAATATAAGCTAAAATTTGAACTCTTTTTTATAAAGTAGCGCTTTATATAAGATTGCATCTTGGCGCTATGATGCTTTTCTGCGAAAATACGCAACATAAATAAATATGATCAAACAAACATGATTTGTGTATCCACGCCCCCTTTATTGGATAATCATATTTAGATGTATCAGTATCAAGTTAACTAACCCCAATTAAAGGTCACCCATGACGGCAAACATCATCGATGGTAAGGCAATAGCTAAACAAGTACGCAGCAATGTAGCAGAGCGAGTTGCAGAGCGTGTAGCGAATGGATTACGCGCTCCAGGACTAGCAGTTGTGTTAGTTGGTCAAGATCCAGCTAGCCAAGTGTATGTTGGTTCTAAACGTAAAGCATGTGAAGAAGTCGGCTTTGTATCTAAGTCTTACGATTTACCTGGCGACACAACTGAGCAAGATTTACTTGCATTAATAGATCAACTAAACGAAGACAAAGAAGTAGACGGTATTCTAGTACAGTTACCTTTACCTCAGGGTCTTGATGCTGAAAAAATTCTTGAACGCATCACACCACATAAAGATGTTGATGGTTTCCACCCTTATAATATTGGTCGTTTAGCTCAGCGTATGCCGGCACTTCGTCCTTGTACGCCGAAGGGTATTATCACCCTACTCGACTCTACCGGTGTTCGCTACAAAGGTATGCACGCAGTTGTTGTTGGTGCGTCAAACATTGTTGGTCGCCCTATGTCACTTGAGCTTTTACTTGCAGGCTGTACAACAACGGTGTGCCATAAGTTTACTCAAGATTTAGAAACGCATGTTCGCCGCGCTGATTTATTAGTTGTTGCGGTTGGTAAACCTGAGTTCATTCCGGGTGATTGGGTTAAAGAAGGTGCTATCGTAATTGATGTAGGCATTAACCGCCTTGAATCTGGCAAGCTTGTTGGTGATGTTGAATACGATATCGCTGAACAAAAAGCACATTTCATTACACCAGTACCAGGTGGTGTTGGCCCAATGACTGTGGCAAGCTTAATCGAAAACACCCTTGAAGCGTGTGAAAAGTACCACAGCTAAGAAGAGCTAAATTATTGCAAAAGGCTGCCAATTGGCAGCCTTTTTTTGGTTTTAAAATCAATGTAGTTTGAACAGCCTAAGCTTTAGCATCTGGGGGAGCACTGAAAACACAATCATCAAAAACATTAATAGGTATTGCCAGTCTTGATATTGTTCGTTTATCAGTAAAACAGCGCATACGATTCCCGCGATTGGGTTAGCAATAGTGCCGAATGAAAACTCAGCCACAGTCATGCGTCCTAATAACCAAACATACAGAATATAGGCGATAGCGGTATTAGGCACGATTAACCAAAATAGCGCAGAATATTGCAGTGCTGAGATAGGCTTAAATATCACTTGGTATTGCTCTGGGTGAAGTAAACTGCCATCAATAAACGCAGCCAATAATAAAATAGTGCCGCCAATGATTAACTGCCAGGTAAGCACAACCCACCAATGAATATGCACCGACAAACTCTGTACCAAGGTGCTACCAATCACAATAGTCAGTAAGGCCCCAAATAAAGCAGCCACTCCCAATACATTTAATGCCACGTGTGCTGGGTCGAACAACAACCACGCCAACACCACCAGCGCCATAGCACAGAATGCTTGACTTTTTGCGGGGCGCTGCCCTTTAGTAAGCCAAGCATATAGTAAAGCCACAACCGGCACAGACACCATCCCTACCCCTGCTATAGCTGCAGGAAGGTTTACCGCCATGATAAAAATAAAGGCAAAAAACAGCGCGATATTCACAGCACCTAGCGTTAACAAACTTGGCCACTGCGAACGGGTTGGCAAACTAGGTTTAAGCAATAAAAGTAATAACCCTGCAGGTAATGCACGCAATGCGCCTAATAAAAGTGGCGGCCAATCAGGTGTGGCATATTTGGTCACTGCATAGGTGGTGCCCCATAAAAAGGCGGGGATCATGGCAAGTAAAATATTCAATGTCTGTCCTTGTTAATACGAAGAGATGGCAAGGTAAAAGCTCAAGTACAGTTGAGGTCAATAGCTATATTGATTAATAACAAAAAAGGTTGCCTCGTTGGCAACCTTTTTTAATGAGTCATGATTCGATGAATAGTTAGGCTTTACGCCATGTTGTTTTACCAGCTGAATCTTCAAGTACCACACCTAGCGCATTCAATGCATCGCGCGCTTCATCAGCTGCCGCCCAATCTTTACTTGCGCGGGCTTCGTTACGTTTTGCTATTAACGCTTCGATATGTGCTACTTCGTCGTCAGCTTGGCCACCTTGTAAAAAGGTTTCTGGGTCTTGTTGTGCAACGCCTAGTACCTCTGCAACACTGCGTAGTACATAAGCTAGCTTACCTGCTTGCTCTGTATCGCTATCTTTAACACGGTTTAGCTCTTTTGCTAATTCAAATAATACTGGTAGTGCTTCAGGGGTGTTAAAGTCATCATCCATCGCTTTTCTGAATTTAGCCACATATTCATTGCTAGCTAAATCGCACTCGATTGGCGTTACGCCACGCAATGCAGTGTAAATACGTTCAAGTGACGAACGTGCTTGCTCAAGGTTTTCTTGCGAATAGTTAAGCTGGCTACGGTAATGACCTGAAATTAAGAAGTAACGAACTGATTCAGCATCGTACTCTTTTAATACGTCACGTACGGTAAAGAAGTTGTTTAAAGACTTAGACATCTTCTCTTTATTAACCTGAACCATACCTGTGTGGATCCACGTATTAACGTACTTGCCGTTATTTGCACAGCATGACTGAGCAATTTCGTTTTCATGGTGCGGGAACTGTAAATCTGAACCACCACCGTGAATATCAAAGTGCTCACCTAAGTGCTTAGAGCTCATTGCCGAACATTCAATATGCCAACCAGGGCGACCCTCACCCCATGGTGAAGACCATGACGGCTCTTCTGGCTTGGCTTTTTTCCAAAGCACGAAATCAAGTGGATCTTGCTTATCTTGTGCAACTTCAACACGTGAACCAGCCTGTAGCATGGTTAGGTCTTGTTGCGATAAAGCACCGTATTGCTCAAAGGTTGATACATCAAATAATACATCACCATCTGCAGCAACATACGCATGGCCTTTGGCAATTAAACGCTCAACCATAGCGATGATTTCATCCATGTGGTTTGTTACTGTTGGCTCAACATCCGGACGCAGCATATTTAAGCTGTCGAAATCTTCATGCATGGCTTTGGTCATACGAGTCGTTAGATCATTAATTGACTCACCATTTTCGTTAGCACGTTTAATGATTTTGTCGTCAACATCTGTGATGTTACGAACGTATTTTAAATCGTAACCGATGTGGCGTAGGTAACGCACAATCACGTCAAAACCAACGAAAGTACGAGCATGACCGATGTGACAGTAATCATAAATGGTGATACCACACACGTACATGTCGATTTTGCCATCAACAAGGGGTTTAAACTGCTCTTTTTGTCGCGTAAGTGTGTTGTAAATTTGTACCATTTATAAAATGTCCTTAACGGTGTTTCGAGATTCTCTATGGTAACACTTGCAAAGCCGCTGCTCTAGCGCTTTATCAATTGAATAAGCACTTTGTTAAACGTTTTAAACAAGCTCTTTGTTAATCAAAGGCAACTACTATAAAATAGCCCCATTATTAAACCTGAATATAGGAAACCTCATGGTTGTACTACACACAAACTTTGGTGACATCACTATCAAGATGCACGAAAGCGATGCACCAAACACTGTTAAAAACTTCTTAGAGTATGCAAACGCTGGCTTTTACAACGGCACTATTTTTCACCGTGTAATTGATGGTTTTATGGTACAAGGCGGTGGTTTTGAGCCGGGTATGGTTCAAAAAGAAGTAAACAACCCAATCGAAAACGAAGCAAACAACGGCCTTGCAAATAAAGTGGGCACATTAGCAATGGCACGTACGCCGGATCCACATTCAGCGACTGCGCAGTTCTTCATTAACGTTAACGACAATGACTTCTTAAACTTCAGCAGTGAAACATCACAAGGCTGGGGCTACTGCGTGTTCGCAGAAGTTGTTGAAGGTATGGACGTGGTAAACAAAATCAAAGGTGTTGCTACTGGCAGCGCTGGCTTCCACCAAGACGTACCTCTTGAAGATGTCATCATCGAAAAAGTAACGGTTAGCTAATTTAATCGTTTAGTCTTTTTAAGCGGGCCTTTGCCCGCTTTTTTGCGAGTAACCATGAAACAAAGTTATTTTATTGCCGACCTCCATTTAACAGAAAACCGCCCAGACATCACTGCGGCATTTTTTGATTTTCTTGATAGCAAGATTATTAATGATGACGTTGATGCACTGTATATTTTGGGTGACTTTTTTGAAGTATGGGTAGGTGATGACTATCAAACTGACCTTTCAAAGACTGTTGCCGCACGTTTAAGCCAAGTCAGTGAAAGTGGTACTGAGGTGTTTTTTATTCATGGTAATCGCGATTTCATTATGCGAGAAGACTATGCAAAAAGCGCAAGTATGACTTTACTACCTGAACAAGTTGTTATTGATTTATACGGTACTCCAACAGTTATCTTGCACGGTGATGAAATGTGCACTCAAGATATTGAATATCAAAAGTTTCGTAAAAAAAGCCGTGGTTGGTGGTGGCCAAAACTAATGCTTGCTATGCCGCTTTGGTATCGTAAGAAAATTGCCCGCAACGCCCGCGAAAAATCAAAACAAAGCCAAGCTGGCAAAGCATTAGAGATTTTAGATGTGACCGAAGATGCAGTTTTAGCCATGTTTGAAAAGCATCAGGTTACTAATATGATCCACGGTCATACTCACCGCCCTAATGTGCATCACTATAAGCAAAATGGAAAAACACTAACCCGCACTGTACTGGGTGACTGGTATGAGCAAGGTTCATACTTAAGAGCTACTCCAGAGCAGCAAAAACTAGTCCACACTCCCTTTAAATAACCAATTTTTTAACTATGCTTTAACCAGTATTGTCAAAAAATGCATTATCTATGATGAGTCGGTTAAGCCTTTTATGTTGTTGTTTACTAATTAGCTTTTCAATCAATTGCCAAACTTGGCAATTGGTCACAGAGCCGTTTCCTCCTTATTTCATTGATAAGCCAAACAAGCCAGGCTGGCTGCACGAAGTCATCATCGCAGCACTGAAAACACAAAAACATCAAGCCACCATTGAATACACCCACTGGGGACGTGCTCTAAAGCTTGCCAAACGCCATAAACGTGTCGCAGTGCTAGGTGCTTTTTATACAAAGCAAAGAGCGAGAGATTTTACATATTCACCTTCATTAGCTACCGCACATACCGTGTTATTCAAGCGTGTTGATAGCAAAATAACTTACACTGGCTCTTTGTATTCATTAAAGCCATATACAATTAGCAAAGGTGAAGACTATGTGGTTAGTGAGCAATTTGAGCACCACCCAAACCTTAGCATGACGACCACAGGTAGCTTGATTGAGAGCTTATTGCTATTAAAGCATGGTCGTGTTGATTTAGTTGCAGGCACAAAAGAGGTTGCCTTGTATTGGCTCGATAATAGCGAGCGCTTACAGCAAGCAAAGCAAACAGAATTAGAAATAGTTACCCCCTATCTTGCTACTCAACACTTACATGTGATTACTGATAAAAATCACCCTCAGACTGAGCTTTTTCAGCAAAGTTTATCTTTAGGTCTTAAAGCAATTACGGCGTCAGGCAAGCTTTTAGAGATACTGAAGCGCTATGAACTGAATGAAAAAGAAGTTAGCCACATCAAGCAACTATATGAAAAAACCTATGCTAACTAATTTTGTTCTTTTTCAAGCGTGGCAAGGTTATCTTAAACTGGGTTGCTATTCCTTCAGGTAGGTTTTTGCTTGCAACTAGCTGGATTTTTCCGTTAAGAACACTCGTAACCCATTCATGCACAAGGTACAAACCTAACCCTGTATGACCATGGTTTCTAGATGTAGTTACAAAGGGGTCAAATAAGTTACTACGCAAAGAGTCATCAATCCCACAACCATTATCAGAAACGCTAATACAAAGGTCACCTTGTTGATTTAAATGTACATGCAATTGAATTTGTTTGTTATCAAGCTCGTCAAAGGCGTGAGAAATTGCATTAACGATTAAACTCTCGATAACCTGAGAGATAATCCCAGGGCGACTAATAATGTCTTTTTTGACATCGATTTTAGTTTCTATGGTTACTTTTGAAGCTTTAAAGCGGGATTTTAAACCAAGTAGTAGATCATCGATGACTTTTTCAATATTAAAGCTAACATACTGATCGTTTGACCGATCATGGGCCATCTCCTTGAAGCTTTTTACATGATCAATGGCCTTTTCTAAGTTTACTTGAGAGAGCCTTAAATTATCAGCAACTTTTTCTACGCTTGATTCTAAAAATTGCTTAGTGAAGCCTTGGTCTATTTTATCTTTGAGTTGTTGATTAATTAATTGCGCATTCGATAGTGAAATAGCAGCACCACCCAGTGGCGTATTCATTTCGTGGGCCACCCCTGCCACCATTAAACCCAGTGATGACAACCTTTGTGCTTCAATGAGTTCACCTTGTAGTTGATGCTGCTGTTTTATGTAACGTTGTAATTTAGTATTGGCTGCTAACAACTCCTGCTGCTCGTGCTCTAAGTGCGCTCTGGCTTTAATAATCTTACGTTGATCTCGATAACTGCGCTGCAAATATAAGCCAGAAATTGATATCAGGCTGACAGCGCAAGCTAAAGCGATAATAAAAGATCGTAAGATAATCTCGTTTTGCACCGAATCATCTGCCTTTACCAGTACAATAATATCGTTTGTACCATTTACGCTATTATTACCTAAGGTCATTTTTAAAAAGCTAGTTGTATGACTATGCGATGCAATAAGATCCTGAGATTTCGGCAATTGAGTGATTACTTGCCATAATTGGCTATCTTCGTTACCGAGTGTCAGCATAGGTTGCTCCAGCATAAACCCCCATTCTTTATCTTTGCGTGGATGTAACAACCAATAACCTTCACCATTAATTAATTGTATTTGTGCTTGTAAGCTGCTGAGTGACTTTATTTGCTGTAAGGTTTTCGACAGGTCAAAATTGACAACCACTAGCCCATCTAACACGTAACTATCGCTTGTGGTTCGGTAAGATGCTCTTAATGTTGGTTCATGTGGTGTAACAACTGCGCCACGCTCTACATTTAAATCTATTGGCGTGATATAAACTTCATCTTCGCTATGATCCATCCCTTCGGTAAAATAATAACGGCTACTTTTATTTTGTAACTGTTGTGTTGGTACTAGCTCCGCTTGCCCTGCTTTAAAGTTAACCCGATACCTTTCTTGGCCTTCACTATCTAGCCAACGTATTTGAGATATATTTTCAGCGGCTAAACCAAAGTTCACAAAATGGGTTTGTATTTGATGCTCAAGTAATGCGCTTTCACCAGTTTGCTTTAATATGTCATCGGCCACCAGCAACTTAACTACTTTACGTACATCACCAAGCTCCCTGCTAAGGGTATTGTGAGCGGCAAGTAAGGTGTTATCTTGCAAAAGCGTGACACTACTTTTTTGTATTTGATATTGAATCACATAAACCATCAAGCTAATTAATAAGCTAACAGCAACCATCACCATAAATTTAAGAAGTAGACTTTTTTTTAGTGACTTATATTGGCTTGTTACTTCTACCATAATAGTTAATTATACCTGCCCTTTAGCCACTGCAATGCATCATCATAAAACATGGGTTTTGCATAATAATAGCCCTGTCCAACACTACAGCCAGCTTCTACAAGCCAAGTGTACTCAGCTTCAGTTTCAATGCCTTCGGCTGTTACTTCAAAGCCAAATTTTTCTGCTAAAAGCATAATCATTTCAATAATATGTTGGTTAGATTTTGACTCTTGGATATTGGTTACAAAACAGCGATCTATCTTTATATTTTGGGCTGGTATTTCACTAATATGGGCGAGCGATGAATAACCTGTACCAAAATCATCAATGCTAATTTTTATACCCAAGCCCGCAAAACGACATAAACATGCATTGATCTTTTCATAGTTAAAAATTGCTTGGGTCTCTGTTACTTCAAGCTCAAGTAACGAAGGTGAAATGCCATATTCCTCAATGCGTGCTGCAACCTCAACAAAGTAATCATCGGCTAACAAATCAAACGTCGATGCATTAAACGCGATTGGCAAACTAACGCCTTGCTCTGCAAATTGGTTAATCGTTTGCATTATTTTGTCAAAAATCAACTTATCTAACTCACTAATAAGTCCTGCGGTTTCGGCAAGTTCAATAAACTCATCGGGCCTTACAAATGTTCCATCACCTCTTTGCCATCGCGCCAGTGCTTCAAAACCAATGACTTCATTAGTGGTTAAATTAACCTTGGGTTGTAGGGCTACTTGGAGCTCTTTGTTGCGTATTGCGGTGCGCAGCTCTTGCATCAATTCATAGCGCCGTGTAATCGCTTTGGTATTATCTAACGTATAATAGAGAAGCTCAGCTCTTTGTGTGTTTTCATCATTAAGAGTAGACTCTGCTAAATTGAATATTTGCTCTGCGTTATGATCTTCAAAGGCGATTAGCTGCATAACTAAAATACGCACATCTAAAAACTGTTTTACCCCATCAATTTCAAAAGATTGACGTTTTAAAGAGTCAACAACGCTTTCATCTTCAAATGCATGGCTTGACACTAAAACACCTAAACAATCACTTTTAAAAACAGCGATACGAGGGTGATACGGCGCTAAGGCTTGCAAAATATTCTCGCGCATTTTTAGATGTGTTTTTTTACAAAATTCATGACCAAACCGAAAAGACTTTTCGTCAAACTGAAGTATCTCAAACACCACTAACTGAGTTTCAGCTTGTTCGTATTTGTTCATATTATCGATTTCGCGCTGGAGCCAGTTCCTGTTGGGCATGTTTAGCGTTATATCGGTGTAAGCAAGCTCAGTAAGCCGGTTCATCAGTGCAATATTCGAAAAGCCTGTACTGACATTTTCACTAAATACCTTTAGTAAAAATACATTATGCTCGTCGATGGGAACATCTGATTTAACAATCGTGATGTAATAGCTAACATCAACATCAGCGGTATCAAAATAAAAAACACTGTAATGCTCAGAAAACACATGCTCTTTTTTATCTCTGGCTAAAATATACGATTGCTGTGCTTCTTCACTGAGCACATCTGTGCTGAGCTCTTTACCATCAAGGCCTCTGTAACAACCGACACTAGTAAGAACTTTTGGGTGTTTATCAACGTGCTTTTCATTGCCAACGCATAATACGCCGCCTCCCTTAGATAGATGCAAAATTTTACCTATTTCATCTAGCACCGCATGAGAAAATGCACGTATGTCGTGTTTACTATTAATGCTTCTTGCCGCATCAAGTACTAACTGCAGTCCTTGTTTGGCATTTGAGATTTGCGAAATATATTGATACGTACGAAGATGGCTACTAACGATAGATTTAAGCTTATCTACCGTCATATCTGACTTATTCCAATATTCGTCAATATCAAGCGATTGCATTACTTGCGGTTCAGGGGCAAAGCTTGGCTGCCCTGTTAAAAGCACTATGCGTATATCATTGTTGCCTAATACGTGGCGAATAGTATTCACAAGTCGTAGGCCTGAATCATCTTCTTCCATTACCACATCAAGAAATACAATAGCGATGTCTTTGTGACGCGATAACACAGACGATGCCTCTGACACTGAATTTGCCGTTAATACCTCAAGAGACTCATTGTTATCTAGAGATATGGCATTAAAACTGTTTAGTAATGCTTGTTGGTAGTTTAAGTCATCTTCAACCGTTAAAACTTTCCATGTTTTTTGGGCATACGATTGTTCAGAAGCATCTTCTTTAAACTCGAAAGGCACATTAGAATCACGCATGACTTCTCCTTTTAACAACTTATGATTCTATTTTACGAATGTTAATAGCAACCTAGGTCAAAGGTAGTGCAAGATTTTAAAAGGTACAAATTATTTACTAAAACAATAAATGAATAAGTATTAGAAAAGTAATGAAAATTAGTTAATTTGAATAGGGGTAAAACCCACTAAATTTGGCAAGATAAATGAACTAGAGCGCCAAACAGGCGCTCTGATTTAATATATTATGCAGGCACACCGCTGTGAAATTTAAAGTCTTCATCTGGGGTTGAAATAAGCTCAGCTTCAAGTTGACCAAAAAATTCAACACGCTCAGTAATATCAAACTCACTGATTTCTTGCGCAAGAGTTAAATAATCTTGGTAATGACGCGCTTCAGAGCGCAGTAGTGAGATATAAAAATCACCTAAGCGTTTATCAACATGTGGGGCTAATTTAGCAAAGCGCTCACATGAACGAGCTTCGATGTAAGCACCGATAATTAACTTATCTACCAAGGCATCTGGCTCGTAAGTTTTTACGTGGCGCAGCATCCCTTTGGCATAACGACATGGGGTAATGCTTTTATATTCAATGCCGTATTCATCCATGATCTCAAGAACTTGATAAAAGTGATGTAGTTCTTCTTTAATAAGCATCACCATTTTATCGATAAGGTCTTGCCCATAAGGTGAGTTCGATTTTGGGATCATTGATTTAGTCAGCTTGTTTTTATCTGCAAGCTCACGCCAATCCCCTTCTCGCTTATAAATAAGTGTTTCAAATGGTTTTAACCACTCAAGCAACGCATCACTGCTTTCTTTATCAACCGCGTACTTACGAATTAAAAACATGGCAGACTGAGCTGCTTTTAATTCACAGATAAGATGGTCGATTAAAACCACATCTAAGTTTTCTTTTTTGGTTGCCGCAGCAATCCACTCATCAGGCGTTTCGCACTTTAAAAAAGAATGAATGGGCGCTAATAAATCAGAATAAGGCACTGAATAACTTCTCATCAAAAATCTTAATTGGATTTTATCACATAAATTAGCCCACGT
Organism: Pseudoalteromonas sp. CO109Y; assembly: GCF_004208935.1. Taxonomy (NCBI): domain Bacteria; kingdom Pseudomonadati; phylum Pseudomonadota; class Gammaproteobacteria; order Alteromonadales; family Pseudoalteromonadaceae; genus Pseudoalteromonas; species Pseudoalteromonas sp. CO109Y. The sequence goes on along the minus strand of NZ_SGPD01000017.1, from coordinate 286,469 downwards.
TCCATGACCCACATCAGTGCAAAGTAATTTTCTATATGCACTAAAGAGTTACATTTAATCGGCTATAACGATTATTTCAGCTTCTTGACAAGACTTAATTACTGAACCATAACTTAATCAAAGCTGTACAAAAATAAAACAGCTCATATTCCTTTTTTACAGGGGCAATGATTATGATTCTAAACCACTTATGGGGCTTATACGCTCACCCACTCGAAGAATGGCAAACAATTGATAACCGTCACGAAAGCTTGCGCTATAGCTTATCGCACATTTTATTAATCGCCTGTATTCCTTCATTAATGGGCTACTATTCATCAGTTTATTTGGGCTGGAGTATTGGCGCAGGTGAGGCTGTATATTTAACCCATGATAGTGCATTACTTATCGCGGTTGCGATGTACTTTGCACTAATTGCGGGCGTTTTTGCACTGGCATACTTAGCTCATTGGATGGCAGTGACCTTTGGTGCAAAACCCACCTTTACACAAACCCTAGAGCTTGCAGCTTACACAGCAACGCCAGTATTTATGTCTTCATTTGCGGCATTTTTACCTGAGCTGTGGTTTGTGGTGTGCGTAGGCCTTGTAGCACTAGCCTACTCAGTTTACTTACTCTACACAGGGGTGCCAATTTTAATGCACATTCCTGAAGAGCGAGGTTTTATCTATGCCAGTTCAGTAGTCACTTGTGGGCTGATCTTACTGGTAATTATTTTAGCTGCGACAGCTATTTTATGGACTAACGGAATTGTCCACCCTATGTTTACTTAAGTTCATTGTTATTTTCCTTTCTTTCCATAAACAAAAAAGGAGCTGTGAAGCTCCTTTTTTATACCAATCAAATCAAGGCTGATTAATCAGCGCTGTTTTCTTCTTGGTTATGTAACTCTAAACTTGCTGACATCGCATTTTCACGAGTTGATTTCGCTGAATCATTACGTAAACGGTCAATGTGGTTTAGGTAATCTTGGTCGATATCACCTGTGATGTATTGACCATCAAATACTGATGTTTCAAAACGGGTGATTTCTGGGTTTTCTTGGCTTACTGCTGAGATTAAGTCATCTAGCGATTGATAGATAAGACCATCTGCACCAATACTTGCGTTGATATCTTCAACTTCACGGCCATGCGCAATTAGCTCAGCTGCCGATGGCATATCAATACCGTAAACGTTCGGGAAGCGAATCTCAGGCGCTGCTGATGCGAAGTAAACGTTCTTCGCACCTGACTCACGAGCCATTTCTACGATTTGCGCTGACGTTGTACCACGCACAATTGAGTCATCAACAAGTAATACGTTTTTACCTTTGAACTCACGGTCAATGGCATTCAGTTTTTGACGAACTGACTTCTTACGCATTTCTTGACCTGGCATGATAAACGTACGGCCAATGTAGCGGTTTTTAACAAAACCTTGGCGGTATGGCAGGTTAAGGGCTGATGCAATCTCTAGTGCTACGTCACATGATGTTTCTGGGATTGGAATAACCACGTCGATGTCTTTGTCAGCCCATTCACGTGCGATTTTCTCACCTAACTTAGTACCCATGTTTACACGTGTTGCATAAACAGACATACGGTCAATTGTTGAGTCTGGGCGCGCAAAGTAAACAAACTCAAAGATACACGGCGAGTAAGTTGCTTTTTCAGCACACGCTTGCGAGAAAAGTTGACCATCTTCAGTTACGTAAATTGCTTCACCTGGTGCAACGTCACGAACAAACTCAAAGCCATCTGTTTTTAAAGCAACGCTTTCTGATGCAAACATGTACTCAGTACCATTTGCAGTTTCACGCTTACCAAATACTAATGGGCGAATACCGTTCGGATCACGAAACGCAACAATACCGTGACCAATGATCATTGCAATTGTTGCATAACCACCGGTTACTTTATTATTCACTTCAGTTACCGCTGTGAAGATATCTTCAGCATCAAGTTTTAGCTTGTTCGATTTACTTAATTCATGCGCCATGATGTTAAGTAAAATTTCAGAGTCAGATGTTGTATTAACATGACGGCGAGCTTCTGAAAATAATTGCTGCTTTAATGCTTCTGCGTTTGTTAAGTTACCATTGTGCGCAAGTGCGATACCAAATGGCGAGTTAACATAGAAAGGTTGCGCTTCAGACGAGCTAGAAGAACCAGCTGTCGGGTAGCGAACATGGCCAATACCAATTGTACCTTGCAGACGTTTCATATGACGGGTATGAAATACATCTTTTACAAGGCCATTGGCTTTACGTAAGCTAAACGTGTTGTTTTCAATGGTAATGATGCCAGCTGCATCTTGACCGCGGTGTTGCAAAACAGTTAAGCCGTCATATAACGCCTGATTAACAGGAGAAGTTCCGACTATGCCAACGATACCACACATTAAATTTATCCTCGCCGATTAACGGTTTACAGAATTTAAAAAGCTCGAGTTGTTTTCGAGGTACGAGAAGAACCACTCAACAACAAAGCCAAATTCTGGAATCAAAATAGAGTTGCCCCACCAATGCGTATTAGGTGCACCGGTAAAAGCATCAAGAAAGAAGAGTAACGCGCTTACGACCAACACGCCACGAAGAGCACCAAACACTATGCCGAAAACACGGTCTGTGCCAGATAAACCAGTACGTTGTACAAGTTCACCTAAAATATAGTTTAGTAACCCACCCAACAGGAGTGTCGCAAAAAATAATATGGCTATTGCGGCTGCATTTCTTAAAAGGGGTTCTGAAATACTTGTTAGGAAGGATGCTAAATATTGGTAAAACAAACTAGAGATGATAAATGCGCCAGCCCATACAGCTAATGACATTGCTTCTTTTACAAAGCCACGTATTAAGCCGATGATAGTGGATAGTGCAATAATGCCAAGTATGGCGTAATCAACCCAGATCATAAGAACCAACTAGTCGTTAATTTGGGGCGCATTCTATACCCAAACCACCTGTGGATGCAAGAATTCAGCATGAGATAAAACGCATTTAGGCAAGGCATTGATTGTAGGGAATGGTGTCCCCTTGTCAAAATCAATAACGCAGAATAAATGCGTTTTAGCCATGCCCTTCGGGCGCTTCACGGGGCTTCCACTACTGTGTTGTGGCAATTTGAAAGGTACCTACATTCCTGCATCGCCACGCCTTGTATTGAAAACCCTGTGATAGCGCTGAATCATGGATCTACAGGTGGTTTGGGTATTTGGAATTGCCAGATCATTTTGTAATTTCAAACTGAGTAACTTTGCCGTTTAACTTGGTTAACTGCTTTAACTCAGGAAGCTTACTTTCTAACTCTTTCTTGCTAAGTGAAGGACCTACAAAGACTTTTGTCAGTGTGCCGTTCGGGGTTTTGATTGGGCGAGTGAAGGTTTTGAAACCATTCGCTTTTAATTTTTCTTGTAGTGATTTCACATTAGGTGCGTGAGAAAAACTGCCCAGTTGAATAACATAAGCCATTTGTGTGAGGTTCTCTTCTGGCTTACGGGTTGGCTCAGGCGTTTTAGCAGCTGGCTTGGCTGGCTCTTGCACTGCAACTTTCGGCTCAGCTTTGTTAATTACTGGCTCATCAGTTGAAGCTTCAACCATTTGCGGTGCAGTATCAATTTGCTGGGTTTCATTTGCGACAAGATCAGCATCGTTTGCTTGCGTATCTTCAACCGGGATTTGCGAAGGTTGCTCGGCAGAGGCGACTTTATTATCAATCACCTCTTGCAAGTCTATCGTAGTGAACTCAGGGCGTTCAGGAATAGCTTTAAAGCCTTCTTTATAATGAACCTTCTCACCATCCAAAATGTTTGGAATGAAGACAATAGCCGCCACAACCACAATCGTGGTGCCTACTAAGCGATTAATAAACCCTGCGTTCACCGATTTCCTCTCTATTTTTTAAAGTAATTGATGGCTGCAGCCACAGTTATAAACGAACCGAACACAATCACTAACGTGTTTTCATCAACATTTGGTAATAACGTATCTAGCGCAGTTTCAACACTCTCATAGTGCGTACTAGGCGCTGTTGATGTGGTTTCGGCTAGTGCTTTAGCAAGATTCTCAACTTTGTCGCCACGAAAACAATCTAAGCTTGCTAACGACCACTGGTCAACAACATTTGCCACGGCAGACATTGCAGCCACTTTATCTTTATCTGCAAGCATAGCGACTAATGCATGAATTTTAAACCCTTGATCTTTATACACGCTTAATTTGCGTGCCAAATATCGAGCTGACTCAGGATTATGTGCAACATCGGTAAAAACAAGCGGCTGCTGACTTAACTGCTGAAAGCGCCCTTCTACAGTTAGATTCGCCAAGCAATCACGCACTTGTTGCTCGCTTGGCAATAGCTCAAGCTTTGCAAGTAAGGTCAACGCGGTTGCTGCATTTTGACAAGGGATAGCAGGCTTAGCTAAGCGCCAATCGTTATCTTGGTACTGCCAGTTAAAGCCTTCACTGTCTTCTGTGAATATGAAGTCTTGGCCTGATAGCACCATATCAGCGTTAATTTCATTACCATAATCAGTCACTGTATGCGGAATAGCTAAATCGCCAACAATAGCCGGTGTATTGGTACGGAAAATACCGGCTTTATCATACCCAACAAGTTCACGAGTATCACCTAGGTATTCTTTATGGTCTAAATCTATGGTGGTGATCACACAAGCATGCGGATTCACGATATTAGTCGCATCAAAACGGCCACCCAGCCCCACTTCTAGCAGCACATAATCAACGGCGTGACGTTTGAAAATAGCCAGTGCGCCTAAGGTACCGTACTCAAAATAAGTAAGCTGCGTGTCACCACGGCCTTTTTCAAGCATATCGAAAGCATCAACATGGAATTGATCGTCAAGCTCTTGGCCATTAATACGTACGCGCTCGTTATAACGAATAAGATGCGGCGAAGCATAAGTACCCACACTGTAACCCTGTGCAAGTAATAAACTTTCTAGGCAACGGGCTGTAGTCCCTTTACCGTTGGTGCCTGCAATTAGGATTATTTTGCTTGATGTATCGAGTAAGCCGACTTGGTTTGCCACGCGTTCTACGCGCTCTAAACCCATTTCGATATTAGCAGGATGGACACTTTCTAAATAACAAAGCCAATCATCAAGGCTTGATGATTGGCTAGGAAGGATTTCTGTCATAGCGTTTAATCAGTTAAGCTGAAATTTACGCTACTCTATGCTCTTGTTCAGTAGAAGGCAAGTTCATAAATTTCGCTAAGATACGTGCAAGGGTGTCACGCATTTCACGACGGTCTACAATCATGTCGATTGCACCATGCTCTAGCAAGAATTCACTGCGTTGGAAACCTTCAGGAAGCGTTTCACGTACTGTTTGCTCAATTACGCGAGGACCTGCAAAACCGATAAGCGCTTTAGGTTCAGCAACGTTTACATCACCAAGCATTGCCAGTGATGCAGATACACCACCCATTGTTGGATCAGTTAATACTGAAATAAACGGTAAGCCTTTTTCGCTCATTTTTGCAAGTGCAGCACTTGTTTTAGCCATTTGCATTAATGACATAAGTGCTTCTTGCATACGTGCACCACCTGATGCAGAGAAACAAATAAGTGGCATGTCGTGCTCTAAACATTGATCTACAGCTTCAACAAAACGAGCACCTACTACTGACGCCATTGAACCACCCATAAACGAGAACTCAAAAGCAACAGCAGCAACAGGAATGCCTTTTAGGCGGCCTTTCATTGCTACAAGTGCGTCTTTCTCGCCACTTGCTTTTTGTGCTTGGGTAATACGGTCAGAGTATTTTTTAGAATCTTTAAACTTTAATACGTCTTTTGGTTCGTGCTCTGCACCAATTTCTTGGCGGTCAGCATCATCTAAAAAGTTTTCAAGACGTTTACGGCCACTTAAACGCATGTGGTGATCACACTTAGGACACACGTTGAGTGCTTTTTCTAATTCTGCTTTATATAAAATTGAATCACAGTCTGTACACTTAGCCCAAACCCCTTCAGGGATTTCTTTACGACCTGACGATTTAGTCGTTTTAGGTAAGATTTTTTCTAACCAACTCATTTGCAACTCTCTTAATGCTGTTCTGTGTCGCAGTCTGTTTAATTGGAAACACTCACTTGTGTTTCTGATAACAAATAAACAGACAGATTTTTTCAATTAAAACATGAATTACCCGCAGACGATATAAAAAACTGGTCTTAGTAGTCGTGGACTTAAGACTAACTGTCTGAATCAGGTAAAAACAAAGGCCCTAATGGTGTTTTAGGAATGCCAAAATGTTCTGGGTAATCCACGTCAACTAAGTAAAGGCCAGCGGCTTTTGCTGTTGCACTTGCCTTAGCGCGCTCTTTTAAATCGAGTAATTCTTTTAACCACACAGGTTCATGCTTATGAAGACCAATGTCCATCAAACACCCGGTGATGTTTCGTACCATGTGATGTAAAAACGCATTGGCTTTAATATCAATGATCACATAATCACCTTGGCGTTTTACCGATAAATGGTGAATAGTACGATTTGCTGTATTTGCTTGGCAGTGTAGTGCTCTAAACGAAGTAAAATCATGCTCACCTATTAAATACTGACAGGCTTCTTGCATTTTAGTTTCGTCTAATGGGTGATGAAAATGGGTCACCCCTTCACTCATGATAGCGCCGCGATAGGTGTAATTATAAATCACATAACGATAGCGACGTGCTGTGGCACTAAAACGAGCATGAAAGTCTTCGCTTACAGGCTTGGCAAAACGAATAGCAATATCTTTTGGCAGTAAGGTATTCATACCCATCGTAAACGCGACCATTTCACGCTCAGCGTGAGTATCAAAATGGATCACCTGCCCGGTGCCATGTACACCCGCATCGGTGCGGCCTGCACAAACTATTTCGACTGGATGATTACAAATACGCGACAACGCCGTTTCTACTTCTTGTTGTACGCTATTGACGTGTGATTGACGTTGCCAACCACTGTAACGCGCGCCGTTGTACTCTACTCCAAGTGCTACTCGCATAATGCTCTATTTACCTACTGTACTAAATGACGGGGCATTTTATGCGATCTACGAGCGCAATAAAAGCCACAGTAGTAGATCACATTGTTCTGGTTACTCAGATATCACACCAATTCGCTTAACTATTATTGCGAGAAGGTATTAATCTTCTTCGATGTTATCGAGGCCCTTAGTGCCATCTTTAGCACGAAGCTTGTGGTGGATGGCTGATTTGATCAGCATATAGCCGCTAATAGGTGCGGTGATCAGTAAGAAAATCGAAATCAAAATTTCTTTCACACTGATGCCATCGTGGGTGTAGCTAAAATACACCATGGCAGCAATTAACAATGATGCCATGCCAAGCGTTGTTGCTTTAGTTGGACCGTGCAGGCGCATAAAAAAGTCAGGCATTTTCACAAGTCCGATTGAACCTATAAGAATAAAGCAACCACCAATTAATAATAAGATTGATACAATCCATTCACTCATCATTCGTTACCTTATTCAATAATATCGCCACGCAGCAGATATTTACATACAGCTACAGTGCTCACAAAGCCAAGCATGGCGATTAATAATGCGGCTTCAAAATATAAATCGGTGCCCATGCTCATGCCATACAGAATAATTAAAGCAATGGTATTTATGAACATAGTATCTAAAGCCAATATACGATCAGGTACCGACGGCCCAACAATTAAACGCCATAGGTTTAACAATAAAGATATGGCTATCATTGCAAAAACAATTAGAAAAACGGTATCTAGCATCGAAAAATCTCCTTAAGCGGTGCTTCGTAGCGCTGCTTAATAGTATTAATTAACGCTTGTTCATCAGCTAAATCGAGTACATGGATCAATAAGTAGCGCTGCTGAATTTCTTCGTCCTCTTCGAGTGACTCAGGAATAGGATAAACCTCTGCGCTCACTGTACCCGGTGTTAAAGATACTGTGCTGGCCAAAATAGTGATTGGCATTTCATGACTTAAATCCAATGGTACTTTGATAAAACCTGGGCGTAACTTTTTCGTTGGCCCAAGGATCAACAGGGCAACTTGTAAGTTGGCAGTGACAATATCGTACAGCACTAACAATAAGTGCCTAAACGCAAGACCCGGCCTTACAATAAGAGGCTGTGGATCACGAAATGGGAATGTAATCCACGGAATAGTAATAGCAAAAAATGCAGCTAAAAATAGGTGTCCTGGCGACACACTATTATTTAACAACAGCCATACAATGAATAATAAAACACTGCGAAATGGTGTTGGCAACCAACGAAAGCGAGCTTCTAAACGCATTATTGGCCTCCTTGTAATACAGCGTTGATGCTAGTGTTGATATCAAACAACTGCTCTGACGTTGCTAACATATAGTCTGAAATCGGTCCTGCAAATACAACCATTAATGGTGAACACGCAAGTAATGCAACTACAGCTATCACTTTAACAGGGTGTGCTTTAGTGCCTTCAATTGCTTCACTGTCTTTATGGGTGTGATCCCAAAATAAGCTGGTACCAGCTCGTGAAACAGCCACTAATAACGCTAAACTCGAAACTAGATAGATTGGCCAAAACAACATGGCTTTTTCGCTATCTAGCGTGCTCTTTAAAATCCATACTTTGCCGACAAAGCCAGATAACGGTGGCATACCAACAACAGCAAGCGCAGCCACTACAAAAAAAGTACCAAGTAAATATGGCTGTGCAACGGCGCGTCCTGCGACTAATCGGTCGGCAACTTTACCACGTTGCTGAGCAATTAAATCCGCAATTAAGAATAGTGCAGCGCAAATAATGGTTGAATGCACTAAGTAGTAAAGTAATGCCGCGGTTGCAGCAACATTTTGAATCGCAACCAATGCCACTAAAGTACCTACAGAAACAACCACCAGATTCGCAATAAGCTTTCTAAAATCTTGGCTTGCTAACACACCAATACCACCCATCACTATGGTCGCTAGTGCTAAGCCCCATAACCAAGGCTGTGCCATGTGAGCGAGTTCGCCAGCATTATCACCAAATATTACGGTATACACGCGCAACATGGCATACACACCGACCTTGGTCATAATCGCGAATAATGCAGCAACTAATGGCATTGCACTGGCGTAGGTATTCGGTAGCCATAAATGTAACGGTAATAACGCGCCTTTTAACGCAAATACCACGATTAACAGCAAGCCACCAATTTTAGCAAGGTAAACATCATCACCCGTCAGCTGTGGTACTTTTTGCGCTAAATCAGCAATGTTCAATGTGCCTAACACACCATAAAGTACACCCAGCGCAATTAAAAATACGCTTGAACCAATCAGGTTTAAAATGACGTACTGCAGTGCAGCTCGGGTACTATGTTTGTTGCCGGCATGCATCAATAATGAATACGAAGCAATCAACAGCACTTCAAAAAATACGAACAGGTTAAATACATCGCCAGTTAAAAATGCGCCATTTACACCTAACACTAAAAAGTGCACTAACGGATGGAAAAAGCTCCCTTTTTTATCATCGCCTGCACAGCTATAAAGCACCACAACTGCACCAAGGAAACTGGTAAGTAGCACCAGTAGCGTTGCTAGCCTATCGGCAACCAGCACAATACCAAATGGTGCAGACCAATCACCAATTGCGTAAACAAGCGGTGCGGTACTATTTACGTAAAATAATAAATAAGCACTGACCAATAGTGTGACAATCGACAAAATAACCGACGAAACACGACGAATATGTAAGTTTTTTCCACATGGCGGCATGAGTAAAATAACCCCTGCCAACATCGGAATTAAAATTGGTAAAGAAGCTAAATGCTGAATCATTTTTGCTCCTTCGATGACTTAACAAGATGGCCATCAACATGGTCATTACCCAAGTCAGCACGACCACGAATCGCTAAAATAACCACAAAAGCGGTCATCGCAAAGCCAATTACAATGGCTGTTAAAACCAGCGCTTGAGGGAGTGGATCGGCATACTCACTGCCTGTACCAAGTACAGCCGCTTTGTTAATAGTTAAACGACCTGAAGAGAATAAAAACAGGTTAACTGCATACGACAACATAGTCAGGCCGAGTACCACCGGGAAGGTACGAGCCCGCAATATTAAGTAAATTCCGCATGCAACCAGCACGCCGACGCATGATGCGTACAATACTTCCATTAAATATTTACCTCTTGCTTGGGTGTATCAGCAGTTAATTTACCTAAACTTGCTAAAATCATCAGCGTTGCACCTACAACAGTTAAATACACACCTAAATCAAATACGATAGCACTAGCAAGTTCTGTCTTGCCGACTAGCGGAATATCAAAATAATCAAACCAGGTTGTTAGGAATGGACGTTCGAAGAACCAACTTCCAAGACCTGTAAACAAAGCAATAGCAATACCTGACGCAATAATCTTACGATAATTCACGTCAAATCTGTCTGCAATCCAGTGCGAACCATTAGCCATATATTGCAAAATAAATGCAATCGCGGTAACTAGTCCTGCAATAAAACCACCACCTGGTAAGTTATGACCACGTAAGAAAATATACGCAGACACAAGTAATGCCAGTGGTAACAAGCTTTGTGAAATACTCGATAATAGAATTGGGTAACGCTCTCTTGCCCATGGGCGTCCTTCACTATCACTTGCTGGCATAAACAGCGGCAAGTTAATAAGAAGCTTATAAATACCTAATGCAGCAATACCTAGTACGGTAATTTCACCTAAGGTATCAAAACCCCTAAAGTCAACGAGGATAACGTTTACAACGTTAGTACCACCACCGCCAGTTTTTGCATTAGCAACAAAGAAGTCAGAAATTGACTCAAGTGGTCTTGTCAGAAGCGCATAACAAATACTTGCCACAACCACACCTATTGCCGATGAGATACCCAAGTCACGCAGAATACGCAGTGAGCTTGATTCTTTCGGAGTACGCTGTGGTAAAAAGAACAGTGCAAGCATCAGTAGCATTACGGTAACAACTTCAACGGTTAACTGAGTCAGCGCTAAATCTGGCGCAGAGAATCGAGTAAATGCAACAGATACCATCAGGCCTACGATTGAAATCATAATCAAAGATATCATTCGTGAGCGGTGCCAAATAACCGTTGCCAGCGCACCAATTATTAGTAAGCCAGCACCAATAGCATTATGGAAATCAATTGGGGTTAACTCACTTGCTCCTGCTAACTGGCGCATTTCAAATAAAGGCCAGCCCGCACACATAAGCACCACAGCAATCATTACAAAGGCATAGCGCTGTAACGAGCCATTTTCGATTCGTTTAATCTTTTCTTGTGACCATTTAATTAAGCTATATAAGCCACGCTCAAAGCCTTTTTTAGCATTTAAAGTTGGCAATGACGCTTGGAAGTGGAACAGGTGCTTACGCTGCACATAAATCATCACACCCACGCTTGTTGCAATAAAGCTCATTAACAGAGGTAAGTTAAAGCCATGCCATACAGATAGCTTATAATCTGGGGCTGCATCGCCAAGCACTGCATAAGACGCCGAAGCTAAAATATCACTTACTGCAAAGTGCGGGAACATACCGACGAGTAAACACAGCACAACCAAAATTTCGATTGGTACACGCATATAGCGTGGTGGCTCATGAGGCTGTTTTGGCAAATCGATTGGGTCGCCGTTAAAAAACACGTCGTGAATAAAGCGTGCTGAATACGCGACAGAGAGTGCACCAGCAATAGTCGCTAACACTGGAATTAACCAAGACATAGAGCCAAGCACTTGCTGATGCAGTGTTTCGGCAAAGAACATTTCTTTCGACAAGAAACCATTTAACAGTGGCACGCCCGCCATGGCTGCCGCTGCTACCATAGCAAGTGTGGCGGTATACGGCATAAATCGCCACATACCATTAAGTTTACGCATATCACGGGTGCCAGTTTCATGGTCAATGATACCCGTTGCCATAAATAACGACGCTTTAAAGGTTGCGTGGTTAATGATGTGGAAGATAGCAGCCACTGTAGCAAGCTCAGTGTCTAAACCAAGCAGTAAGGTAATTAAACCTAAATGGCTGATTGTTGAATAAGCCAGCAAGCCTTTTAAATCATGCTTAAATAACGCGATATAAGCGCCAACCAATAAAGTCGCCAGACCCGTCATTGCCACTAAGATAAACCAAGTATCTGTGCCTGATAGCGCTGGATAAAAACGCGCTAATAAAAAGATGCCTGCTTTAACCATGGTTGCGGAGTGCAAGTAGGCACTGACTGGTGTCGGTGCTGCCATGGCATGTGGTAACCAAAAATGAAATGGAAATTGTGCAGATTTGGTAAATGCACCTAAAAGCACTAATACCAGCGCAGCTTCATAAAGTGCATGAGATTGAATAAGCGCTTTGCTTGCTAAAATCACATCAAGATTATAGCTACCAACAATATCACCAATTAGTAATAAACCTGCTAGTAACGCAAGACCACCGGCACCTGTAATAGCAAGTGCCATACGCGCGCCTTTGCGAGCTTCTGACTTATGCCACCAATAGCTAATCAATAAGAACGAGCTAATACTTGTGAGCTCCCAGAAAAACCACAGCTGGATCACATTATTCGACATCACGATGCCGACCATTGCGGTCATAAATAGCATTAAATAGCAGTATAGCTTTGGCATTGAGTCGCTACTACTCAAGTAATAACGCGCATAAAAAATCACCAGGGTACCGATACCCAAGATCATATATAGAAAAAGTAACGTTAAACCATCAAGTCGAAACGAGACTTGCATGTTTAAAAGAGGGATCCACTCAGCAGTGTAGCGAATTGTTTCACCAGAAAAGACTGCAGGGGTATACGAAAATACAATTCCAAGGGCAATCAAAGGCGCTAACATGGTCAAAGCAGTGCTTTGGTTACGTGTTAGTTTTGAAGTGCAGGATGAAATAACACTGCCGATTAAGGATAACAGGGGTATCCAGAGCAAAGTCATAATTAGGAGCCTTTTAGTGTCATAAGAATATCAATACCGCTCTAGTTTTAATTAGTTGCGTACTGTTCATTTGGATGGTTAAAAGTTGGCTTCAAAAAAAGCTTACAATGCGTATAGTTATACTGATCAGGTGCTATTTTGTCTATAGGAGACACACCTATTTGCACAACATTTAACCGCTTTGCATACTAAAATAGCAATAAATAGACGATTAGTCAGAAAATTTCTGCTCTTTGGAAGCTGTTGTAAACACTGGCTTTAAGCCTAAAAAGGCAAAATATTCAGAAAACCGAATCGGCTTTGTTAAGGGCTGGTTAATTTGTTTTTGCCAAAGCTCACGGTATTGCTCAGACAGGCTCATAGTTTGGTATTGCATTATTGACCAATTAGGGCTTGGTTTATAGGCTAACTGATTGCTACAAGCGATACTTTTTTGCCAGCCTTTTGGTGGGGAAACCTTATTTGCAATAAACAGATTTGGCGCAACCAGCCCCTGTTGCTTACACAGCCACTGTTGTTTTTGCTCTGCTAAAACATACTCATCTTCAAAGCCATTGAAATGCATTAGCTCATGTAAAAATACCGCATAAGATTGCGATGAATTGATATGCATAATCCCGCCAAGCACATTAGCAGCCCCTTGCTTTGACATCATCACAATAAAGTCAAAACCTTCAGGCCACGGATGTGCTGCCGCATTTTGCCAGTTACACTTAAGCGCCCCACTACTATCATCGCAACTAAACTTATCAGCAACATAAACAACGTCAGTAAAACAAAAGCTGCCTTTTGCAGGCTCAGGCGCTTTACTGTATTGCTGCTTATACAGCTTTAAAGTATCAATGCCCTTGTAATGATCTGTCATCATTAAAACATTAAATTGGCACTGACTGCTTGCTTGTATACTTGATGTTGATAAGGCTAATTGCTGTTGCTGCGCATAAGCTGGGTCAATTTGAGCTGGCGGCATTTGTTGTTGCAACAGCCAAGCTTGCTTGGCATTTCCCTCAGGTAACTTGCCAGCTTTACCTAGGTAACTTATATCGAGCCACTGGTTTGCTCTGACTAGCTGCTCCGCTAAGGTTTGTTGCTGAGCTGAATTGAATGTAGCAAAGTAAGGCTGCCACCATAATTTTGCTGCAGTGTAATCATGTTGCAGCAAAAATCTGAGCGCAAGTTGATACGCAGCATTACTATCATTAAGCCTTGCTAACTGACGAAGCTGTGAGTTACTCAGCACTAAATACTGCAAATTAATGGCACTGGGTGCTAAATAATAGATAGCTGTTGCTTGTGAAGGAGTAGTATTTGCGTAATAAGCATAAGCGGGAATATAACGAGACACTGAGCTTGGTACGGAACCCAAGCTCAGTAATAGAATAGCAGTAAAAGAAACCTTAGCTTGCGTTTTCACCAGCCATTAACTCAAGCTCTAAGCGGGCATATTTGTATTCAACAAACTCATGCACATTGGTGGCAAGGGCAAGTCTAAAGTAATCGGCAGCAAGATAGTTATCACCCGCCGCTTGATGCATCTTCGCTAGGTAGAAATAAGCTTCGCATAAGCGATGCGCATACTCTTGCTCTGAAGTTACACCTTCAATAATTCCAGATAAAAACTCGAACTCACTGATGTCACCTAAATAAAGTGCCAACAGTTGGTAACCCCATTGAGACTCATCAACACCCTGCGAGTTAGCTTTTAAATCAACTAAGGCCTGCGCTTTATTAGCTTCTGATTGAGCTAAATAAAGCCATAGCACACGGTAAGGGTCGCTTGGCGAACGATTTAAAAACTGCTGTAAGTCATCTTGTGCAAGTGATGGACGGTCACCATAGTAAAGGGCAATACCACGATTTAAATAGGCATACTCGTGTTGCTCGTTAAGCTCAAGTGCCGAATCAAAGAACTCATAAGCTTGTTCATACTGCTGCATTAGTGTGTGATGAATGCCTAAGAAGTTATACACCTCTGCTAGGTCTGGTTTGAGCTTAATCGCACGGTTAAAGTCAATACGCGCTAAAGTCGACATACCTAAGCTGTCAAATAATACACCGCGATCGTAATAAAGTTTGGCTTGTTGCTCGGCACTTAAATCAGCACGGTTTAGTAGTTCAGAATAGCGAGCAATCGTAATTTCGTTACGAAAATCAGGCGCTAATGGTGCAGTAAAAGGCACATTAACAATAGGGACTGACTCAGGTTGTGAAGTTGTTTGACATGCACTTAAAGAAAAAATAGCCACAGCGGTCAATGCTAAGTGTTTAAAAATCATTAAATTCCTTAATACCTGAATTCTCTGTAGACAAAGGCGAAGCGGATAGGTTTCATTAAAGCATAAAAAAAGGGGCTAAACAGCCCCTTTTTCTTATATCCAGCAAATAACTGGTTATTCAATCATCATTAAGCGTCTTTAGACTCTTCTGCTTTTTCTTCAGCAGCTGGTTCCATTGCTTCTTTGATGCTTAGACGTACACGACCTTGGCGATCTACTTCAAGAACTTTAACTTTAACTTCTTGGCCTTCGCTTAGGTGGTCAGTTACGTTGTTAACACGCTCTGTGCTGATTTGTGAAATGTGCACTAGACCGTCTTTACCCGGAAGGATATTAACGAACGCACCAAAATCAACGATACGTACAACTTTACCAGTGTAGATAGTACCTACTTCTAGCTCAGCAGTTAATTGCTCGATACGCTTGATTGCATCGTTTGCGCTGATGCCATCAGTTGCAGCGATCTTGATTGTACCGTCATCTTCGATTTCGATCGTTGTGCCAGTTTCTTCAGTAAGTTGACGGATAGTTGCGCCACCTTTACCGATAACTTCAGCAATTTTCTTCGCAGGGATTTGCATTGTGTAGATGCGTGGTGCGAATTGAGATAACTCTTCAGAAGGTGCTGCAATCGCTTCGTCCATAACACCTAAGATGTGTAGACGTGCTGCTTTCGCTTGTTTAAGAGCGATTTGCATGATTTCTTTAGTGATACCTTCGATCTTGATATCCATTTGTAGTGCAGTGATACCGTTTGAAGTACCCGCTACTTTAAAGTCCATGTCACCTAAGTGATCTTCATCACCTAAGATATCTGAAAGAACAACGAAATCGTCGCCTTCTTTAACTAGACCCATCGCGATACCAGCAACAGATGCTTTAATTGGAACACCTGCGTTCATAAGTGCTAGTGACGTACCACATACTGATGCCATAGACGATGAACCGTTTGATTCAGTGATTTCTGAAACAACACGGATTGAGTATGGGAAGTCAGTAAGTGTAGGTAGTACCGCAGCAATACCACGCTTAGCTAGGTTACCGTGACCAATTTCACGACGCTTAGGAGAGCCTACAAAACCTGTTTCACCTACACAGAACGGAGGGAAGTTGTAGTGAAGCATGAAGTGATGCTTGTTAGTACCTGTTAAGTCGTCAATTAACTGTGAATCACGCTCAGTACCAAGCGTTGCAGTTACAAGTGCTTGCGTCTCACCACGCGTGAAGATTGCAGAACCGTGAGTACGAGGTAAAACACCCGTCATTACGTCTAGTGCACGAACCATATCTGGTTCACGACCATCGATACGTTTTTCACCAGCGATGATACGGCCACGAACGATTTCTTTTTCTAAAGAACCGAATAGTTTGCCAACTTCTTGCGTATCTAGCTCTTCGCCTTCAGCAAGTTCAGCTGTTAATGTAGCAACAACTTCTTCTTTCGCTGCACCTAGTGCTTCTTTACGCGCTACTTTGTCAGTGATGCGGTATGCTTCACCTACTTTATCAGCAGCAATTGCAGAGATTTTCTCAGCAAGTGTTACGTTTTTCTCTGGTGCAGTCCAATCCCAAGCTGGTTTACCCGCTTCAGCTTTGAACTCGTTGATTGCGTTGATGATAGCTTGAGATTGCTCATGACCATAAACAACCGCACCTAACATTACGTCTTCAGATAGTGTTTCAGCTTCTGATTCAACCATAAGTACTGCGTTATCAGTACCAGCAACAACTAGGTCTAATTGGCTTTCTTCAAGCTCAGCTAGTGTTGGGTTAAGTACGTATT
Organism: Pseudoalteromonas sp. CO109Y; assembly: GCF_004208935.1. Lineage (NCBI taxonomy): Bacteria > Pseudomonadati > Pseudomonadota > Gammaproteobacteria > Alteromonadales > Pseudoalteromonadaceae > Pseudoalteromonas > Pseudoalteromonas sp. CO109Y. The sequence continues at coordinate 269,485 of NZ_SGPD01000017.1, read as the reverse complement.
CACCGTTGATGAAACCAACACGTGATGCACCGATAGGACCATTGAATGGAATACCAGAGATAGCAAGTGCTGCTGAAGTACCAATCATAGCAACCATGTCAGGTTGGATTTCTGGGTTAACAGAAACAACTGTCGCGATTACTTGTACTTCGTTTACGAAACCATCTGGGAAAAGTGGACGAATTGGACGGTCGATTAGACGAGCGATAAGTGTTTCGCCATCGTTAGGACGACCTTCACGCTTAAGGAAACCACCAGGGATACGACCTGCAGCGTACATACGCTCTTGATAGTTTACTGTTAGTGGGAAGAAGTCTTGACCTGGTTGTGCATCACGCTTACCAACAACAGTAACTAATACTGAAGTATCGCCAATGCTTGCTAGTACTGCGCCGTCAGCTTGACGAGCGATAGCACCAGTTTCTAGAGTCACAGTGTGTTGACCTAGTTGAAATTCTTTAATAATTGCTTGCACTTAAAAATGTCCTTTAAATGTAAAAGCAACTCAGAGCTGTGCTCCGAATTGGTAAAAAATAGTCCATCAAAGTACCAATTACAGTACTTAATTGTGCTTATGAAAACACGATTAAGTACTACAATTGGCAATGATGTTTTTTGATATCTAAGCAGTATCCACTACCTAGGTGTGCGCTAGTATACCTTTCATGCGCGCACAAAAAAAGGGGCTAAATAGCCCCTTTTCTCGTAATCTAGTTCTTAGCGACGTAGGCCAAGCTCTTGGATTAACGCAGTGTAACGTGCAATGTCTTTACCTTTAAGGTAGTCAAGCAGTTTACGGCGTTGGCTTACTTTGCGAAGAAGACCACGACGTGAGTGGAAGTCGTGCTTGTGGCTAGCAAAGTGACCTTGAAGCTTGTTGATATCGAAAGTTAGAAGTGCAACTTGTACTTCAGGTGAACCAGTGTCGCCTTCAGCGCGTGCAAATTTAGCGATGATTTCAACTTTTTCTTGATTGCTTAGTGACATAGTAACTCCAAAAATTAATTTAAATTGTGTTTTAGCCGATCACTAATTCAGCCAAAACGATTGAGCGGGGCGTATTCTACCCAGCTTTGCTAATAACTACAAGGTAATCTTTACTCAGGCAGTTGATTTGATAAGCCACGCTTTGATTTTAAATGACCGTCTTTATGACGCTCACCAGTGCCAATGAACACCCCATCAGCCATTACCTTTACCACACCATCTGGTACAGGCTTACCAATCACGACTGTTTGACCATGACTAAATGCCACGCCCTGCTCTTGAGTAATCTCAATCACAGGTAAATCAACCAAAGCAGTATCCATTGGCAGTAATAGCTCATCGAGGTAGCTTGAAGGCGCAACATCGTCTGCTTTTGCTTGCTGTAGCTTTTCTTCAAGTTGCTCAAGAGTGACCATTTTCTCACTTGGATAATGGCCAACTGCACTGCGATGCAACATGATGACATGCGCACCACAGCCAAGCTTTTCACCTAAGTCGTCAACAATAGTACGAATATAAGTGCCTTTAGACACATGTGCCGTCATTTGTACTTCATTATTAGCTTCATCAAACTCATCAAGCGTTAAACTAAATACATTAATTTTTCGACACTTACGCGGCACTTCGATACCTTCGCGAGCATATTTATACAAAGGCTGACCTTGGTATTTTAGCGCAGAGTACATCGAAGGGTATTGATCCGACTCACCTAAGAAACTGGCAATTTGCTCAGCTAATTGTTCACGGGTGACCGATACGTCGCGCGTTTCAACCACTTCACCATCTGAATCAGAGGTAGTGGTTCGCTCACCAAGTTTGGCGCGTACAACATAGGTTTTGTCAGTATCAAGCAAGAACTGGGTAAACTTAGTCGCTTCACCAAAACAAATAGGCAGCATACCCGTCGCGAGCGGATCAAGCGCACCGGTGTGGCCTGCTTTTTGAGCAAAGTAAATTCCCTTTGCTTGCTGCAATGCTTTGTTTGATGAAATACCTTGCGGCTTATTAAGTAATAAGATGCCGTCAATAGCACGACCTTTACTGCGTCTAGCCATTAGTCTTTAGTGCCTTCTTCGCTGTCATCTTCGTCTACATGCTTGGCATTGTCTTCACGAATAACTGAATCAACCAAGTTTGAAATACGCATACCTTCCATAAGCGAGTTATCGATCACAAAACGTAACTCAGGCATGATGCGCGCACGAATACGTTTACCTAATAAAGAACGAATATAACCCGTTGCTTCATTTAATATTTTAGCGCTTTGCTTGGCTTTATCTTCATCATCAGTATTAAACACTGTGATAAATACTTTTGCGTAAGATAAGTCGCGAGATACCTCAACCGCAGACACTGTCACCATGCCTAAGCGTGGATCTTTAATTTCGCGTTGCAGAATAACAGCAATCTCTTTTTGAATTTGCTGTGCAACACGATCAGTGCGAGAAAATTCTCTCATTTCATTTCACTCTAAAATAATAACTTATTGATGTTAAAGAATAAGTTAATTTAATTACGAATACACAAATGGGGGCTAGGCCCCCATTTAAAGCAATAACTTAAACGAAATTAAAGTGAACGTTGTACTTCAACCGTCTCGAATACCTCGATTTGGTCGCCAACTTTAACATCGTTGTAGTTCTTAACGCCGATACCACATTCCATACCGTTACGTACTTCTTGAACGTCATCTTTAAAGCGACGTAGTGACTCAAGTTCACCTTCATAGATAACCACGTTATCACGAAGTACACGGATAGGCGCGCTACGCTTAACGATACCTTCAGTAACCATACAACCTGCGATTGCACCAATCTTAGGTGACTTGAACACGTCACGAACTTCAGCAAGACCAATGATCTCTTGCTTGAATTCTGGTGCAAGCATACCTGACATCGCTTGTTTAACTTCTTCAATCAGGCTGTAGATTACGCTGTAGTAACGTAAGTCTAGGTTTTCTGACTCAATTACTTTACGAGCTGATGCATCAGCACGTACGTTAAAGCCAACAACGATTGCGTTTGACGCCGCTGCAAGAGTTGCATCAGTTTCAGTGATACCACCTACACCTGAACCAACAATCTTCACTTTAACTTCATCAGTAGAAAGCTTAGTTAATGAATCAGCGATTGCTTCAATTGAACCTTGTACGTCAGCTTTAAGAACGATGTTAACTTCTGATACATCGCCTTCAGCCATGTTCGTAAACATGTTTTCAAGCTTCGCTTTTTGTTGACGAGCAAGCTTCACTTCACGGAACTTACCTTGACGGTAAAGTGCTACTTCACGCGCTTTACGCTCATCTTTAACTACTGTTGCTTCATCACCGGCTGCAGGGATACCAGATAGACCTAAAATCTCAACTGGGATAGATGGACCCGCAGACTTGATGTCTTTACCGTTCTCATCTTTCATCGCACGTACACGGCCATATTCAAGACCACAAAGTACGATATCACCTTGGTTAAGTGTACCAGACTGAACTAGGATTGACGCAACTGGACCACGGCCTTTATCAAGACGCGATTCAATTACAACACCTGCAGCCATACCTTCAGCTGGTGCAGTTAGCTCTAGGATTTCAGCTTGCATTAATACCGCTTCAAGTAGGTCATCAATACCTAAACCTGTTTTTGCTGAGATATGAACGAATTGCGTGTCACCACCCCACTCTTCTGGGATAACGTCTAATTGTGCTAGTTCGTTCTTAACGCGATCTGGGTCGATGCCTTCTTTATCCATCTTGTTTACTGCGATGATTAAAGGAACGCCTGCAGCACGGGCGTGCTGAACCGCTTCTTTAGTTTGTGGCATTACACCATCATCCGCAGCAACGACTAGGATTACGATATCCGTTGCTTTAGCACCACGTGCACGCATTGATGTAAACGCGGCGTGGCCCGGAGTATCTAAGAACGTGATCATGTGACCATTTGTTTCAACGTGGTATGCACCAATGTGCTGTGTAATACCACCTGCCTCACCTGAAGCAACTTTTGCTGAACGAATGTAGTCAAGTGTTGACGTTTTACCGTGGTCAACGTGACCCATTACTGTTACAACCGGCGCACGAGGAATCGCTTTACCTTCTTCGCTACGGTCGCTTAGTACTTTCTCTTCTAATTCGTTTTCTTTAACGATGATAACCTTGTGACCCATTTCTTCAGCTACAAGTTGTGCTGTTTCTTGGTCAATCACTTGGTTGATGGTAACCATGTCACCCATCTTCATCATCGTTTTAACAACTTCAGCACCTTTAACAGCCATACGTGATGCAAGCTCAGCAACAGTGATTGTTTCACTGATACGAACTTCGTTTTTCACGTCTGCTGTTGGTTTTTGGAAACCATGTTGTAAAGACGTTGGTGCTTTCAGCTTACCTTTCTTGCCTTTAGGACCAGTAGACTGTTTCTCTTTTTGAGGTCCTTTTTTCTTTTTCTTACGACGAGCGCTTTGCTCTTCACGTGCATCAGATTCATCTTCTGCTTCACGTGCGTAAGTAGAAGTCGTAAGGTGGTGATCAGCATTTTCTTCACGCTGCTTACGCTCTTCTTCTTCCTTTTTCCAGCGAGCTTCATTTTCTTCAGCTAGCTTTCTTGCCTCTTCTGCTTGACGTTTCGCTTCTTCTTCAGCTTTTCTCAATGCGGCCTCTTCTGCTTCTTTTTGCAGACGCTCAGCTTCGGCGCGATCTTGTTCAGACTTAGCACTTTGCTCTGGGGTCATCTGCTTCTGTTTCGCTTTACGCTCAGCTTCAGCTTTACGTTTAGCCTCTTCTTTGGCTTTACGCTCAGCTTCTTCTTTCGCTTTGCGCTCTGCCTCTTGTTTCGCTTTAAGCTCCTCAGCTTCTTGCTGGGCTTTAAGCTCTGCTGCTTTACGTGCAGCTTCTTCTGCAGCTAAACGCTCTTCTTCTTGCTGTTGCTCAATGGCGCTTTTCTTAACGTAAGTACGTGTTTTACGTACTTCAACTTGCACAGACTTCGCTTTACCTGTAGAGCCAGTTACGCTTAGCGTACTTTTGCTTTTACGTTGCAAAGTCATGCGAGCTGGGCCTTCTGAGCCCGTGCCGCCGTGCTGCTTGCTCAAGTGATCTAGTAACGTCGACTTTTCAGACTCAGTTATCATATCACCTGCTTTTTTAGAAATACCGGCTTGTTCTAGCTGCTGTAGTAGTTTATCAACAGTTGTACCAATATCTCCGGCTAGTTTTTCAACATTTACTTCTGCCATAGTGTGTAATACCTCCGTTAATAAATTACTCGTCTGCGAACCAACAAATGTTACGCGCAGCCATAATCAGCTTGCCAGCTTCTTCTTCTGAAAGTTCAGTGATGTCTACTAACTCATCAATGCCTTGCTCAGCTAAGTCTTCAAGTGTTACTACACCTTTACTTGCCATAACAAATGCAAGGTGACGCTCTAAGCCTTCAAGCGCTAGTAGGTCTTCTGCAGGTTCTGCACCTTCTAGGCTTTCTTCAGTTTTAAGTGCTTTCGTTGTTAATGCGTCTTTTGCACGTGAACGTAAGATATCAACTGTTTCTTCATCTAAACCGTCAATTTCTAAGAATTCTGATGCCGGTACGTAAGCCACTTCTTCAAGTGTTGAGAAACCTTCGTTGATAAGTAAAGTTGCAAACTCATCATCGATATCTAAGTATTCAGTGAATAAGTTGATTAGCTTATCTGATTCAGCTTCGTTCTTCGCACGCATGTCATCAACTGTCATTACGTTTAATTCCCAACCAGTTAACTGGCTAGCAAGACGAACGTTTTGACCATTACGACCGATTGCTTGTGCTAGGTTATCGGCTTCAACAGCGATATCCATTGAATGTGTATCTTCGTCCATTACGATTGACGCAACTTCTGCTGGTGCCATTGCATTGATAACGAATTGCGCTGGGTTGTCATCGTAAAGAACGATATCAACACGCTCACCACCAAGCTCAGTTGAAACTGCTTGTACACGTGCACCACGCATACCAACACACGCACCTACTGGGTCGATACGTTTGTCGTTAGATTTTACCGCGATTTTTGCACGAGAACCTGGATCACGTGCAGCTGCACGTAGTTCAATCATCTCTTCGCCAATCTCTGGCACCTCAATGCGGAAAAGTTCCATTAGCATTTCTGGCTTAGAACGCGTTACAAATAACTGCGCGCCACGTGCTTCTGGCTTAACTTCGTAAAGAAGACCACGGATACGGTCACCTGGACGGAAGTTTTCACGCGGTAACATATCATCACGGTAGATAACCGCTTCAGCATTGTTACCAAGGTCAAGTACGATAGCATCACGGGTTGCTTTTTTAACAACACCTGTTACTAATTCGCCTTGTTGATCTTTGTATTCTTCAACCACTAATGCACGCTCAGCTTCACGTACTTTTTGTACGATAACTTGCTTAGCCATTTGTGTTGTAATACGGTCAAACTTGATTGACTCAATTTGTTCTTCAACGTAATCACCTAATTGTAGGCTTTCGTCTTCAACCTGAGCCGCTTCAAGTGTGATTTCGCTGTAAGGGTTTTCTAAAGAACCATCTTCAAGAACTTCAGCAATCTTCCAACGACGGAATGTGTCGTAATCACCTGTTTTACGGTCGATTGATACGCGAACTTCAATTTCGCCATCGTGTTTTTTCTTTGTTGCAGTCGCTAATGCGAACTCTAACGCTTCAAAAATCTTTTCTTTTGGAACCGCTTTCTCATTGGAGACGGCTTCAGCAACCAATAATATTTCTTTTGCCATGGGTTATGCCTCGCTTGCCCTATTCCTTCGCACTCGAATTAAAACTTTGCGATGATGTTCGCACGTTCAATGTTACTAAGCATAATCATATGCTCAGCGCCATCTGCTGAAAGTGTGATCATATCACTGCTAACTGATACTAAATCGCCTTTAAAGTTACGACGACCATCTTGCGGAAGCTTTGTACGCACGCGTACTTCTTCTCCTTGCGCCTTCTCGTAGTGATCTTGTTTGAATAATGGACGATCAACACCAGGAGACGAAACTTCCAAATCATATTCATTTGTAATTGGGTCTTCGACATCTAAAACTGCGCTAACTTGACGACTAACGTCGGCACAATTGTCAACCGTAATCCCTGCATCGTGATCGATATAAACACGTAATGTAGAGTGGCGACCAGCTTGCACAAACTCAAGACCATGTAACTCAAAGCCTAACATTTCAACGGCCGGTGAGAGCATGGCTACTAAATCTTGCTCAAGTTTTGTCACGAAAATCCTCCATACAAACAAAAAAAGGGCATATAGCCCTGAAATACTGAGTTTAATAATGATTTAAAATCACCGCCAAGCAGATACAACAACGCCCCGAACCAAGCGGGGCGTCACACCTAAAGCATAAAACTGTGTGGCCTAGGGCCAAGCTTGGTTGCGAGTCAGTCACCTGACTAAATTAAACTAGATAGCCTAAACGCAAAACGCGCATTACCAGAATGCGCGACTTCATACAGTAAAAATTACTGTGCATACTAAGTACACTTACAATGCCTTAGCATGTATTTGGTTGCGGGAGCCGGATTTGAACCGACGACCTTCGGGTTATGAGCCCGACGAGCTACCAGGCTGCTCCATCCCGCGCCAATAGATATTAAAAGTAACTTAATATCATTTAATCGAGTGCTAAACACCTCAATTCAATGGCGGCTATTATAAGCATGTAGCGCTCAATTAGCAACCTTCCTACATGAATTAGTTAGACTATTTTTTGCCTAAAATTTTTATGACAGCCTTGTCATAAAATTTCCCATAACTGAAAATTCTCGTCTATATTTAGTCATATAATAAGAACAACCTATAGCTTTGGCTATTAAGCGATTTACTATGAGTCTATCTTCATTTCAAAAAAGACTGTTACTACAAGATATTGAATTGCTAAAACCGGATTTTCATCAGTTTACAAGCGCATATCATCGCAGTCTTAGTGCTCGTCAATTAACCATGACAGTGCCTGAGCAAGAAAGCATAACTAAGCGCAGCTATATTCTTTACTGTGCGCTCAACAAAGTAGTAAGCCACCTCGATGACTTACAGCAAGTCACGCCGTTTATTCATTATTTAGCGAATAACTTGAGCTTTTTAAACGTGTCATTTGAGGATATCGATACCCTTTGCGAAGCCTTTATTGATACGCGCAAGTCGTATATTCATCACATTAGTACGCAATTACATCAAGCTTGGCTGCAAGCTACGAGAATATTTGCCAACATCGTAAAAAGTTACTTGTTTGCTTATTCAAATGTGGTGTCGTTTAGCGCTTATTGCCCAGCACGCTTAAGCTCATAGCTTGGTCAATTCGCTGTTGAGCCTATCTATTTGTTTTTGTTCTATGGCGATTAAGGTGTTAAAACGACTCGTTAAAGCTGTCATTTTGTCAGCTAGTGCGTTATCGCTATTCGCATCAGCTAAATTACGTGGGCGGCTACTTAGTTGTTGCTCAAGCTCTGACATTTGCATGTTTAACTCACTTTGATAAGTATCTATTTTATTTTCATGCTCTGAAATTTTACGCATAATTTGTTTTGAGCGAATAAAACTAGCAACCTCATTATTAGCAACCGTATTTGCAGCTGAAGTTAACGTGTATTTTTCAGCCGTGAGTCTATCAATACTGCGCTGCTCACTGTCGATAAGCACGCCGTAACGCTCAGATACCGCGGTCATTTGTTTGGCGATTGCAGCTTGTTTTTTAGCCCCCACTAAGTTACGTAGCTGAGCATCTGATTGCTCAGTTAAAGCCACTATTTCCCTGTCCATTTTGAGCTTGAACGTATCAATTTTATTGTTATGTTCTGCTATTTGCGCATCGATTTGCTTTAAGCGGATATAACGGTCGACCTCTGCGGTATCTCTACCTGCTGATGCTTGTACAGCATTATCTGACGCGCCCGAAAGGTGTGGATTTTGTTCTTTAATGGTAATCAACTTGGCATCTTTGCCACAGGGCTGTTGGCTAAATTCAGCAACACCGTTTTTCTCACAGTGATAAACAGTGCTGTGGGCCAAAGGGCAAACTAACAGGCTTATAAATAGTAAATGTAAGTTAATTTTCATCTCGACCCTTCCTTAGTAATGACTCATTAAAAATGTCACTAATGTACCTTTTATAGACTATATTTATCGATCTATCTTTGTGATTGCTTCGTAGTTACCTAGATTACTTGCTGTAAAGGCTATTAGAAGTGCAATACACCACCTTAAGATTTATTTTTGGCGATCAACTTAATGCAAGCCACAGCTGGTTTAAAGAAAAATCACAACCAGACACGCTTTATGTCATCGCCGAATTAAAACAAGAAACCAACTACGTAAAGCACCACCTGCAAAAAGTGGTCGCCTTCTTTGCTGCAATGGAAAACTTTGCTAATGCACTAACAAAAGCGAATTTAAACTGCCTGCATCTGACACTCGATGACACACAAGATGATGACTCACTACCAGAGCTACTGACCCGATTAGCTAAGCATTATCAATGCCAGAATATTGAGTACCAATACCCAGACGAATATCGCCTTAAAAAGCAACTTGCAGACTTTTCACAGCAGAGCGAATTTAATGTCAATGCAGTTGATTCGGAACACTTTCTACTACCTTTTAATGATATTGACCAGCACTTTAAGCCAAATAAGCCGGTAAAAATGGAGTTTTTTTATCGTGCTATGCGCAAACGTTTTAATATTTTAATGGACGATGATAATCAACCTCGTGGTGGCAAATGGAATTTTGATCAGCAAAATAGAAACAAGTTAAAACCGAACGATCTTAAAGAAATCCCAGAACCTTTGTGTTTCGGTCACGATGTTAGCCACATTCTTAAACGAATAAAAAAGCACAAAGTAAACACCTTTGGTGAATGCAGCGAAACGTTAATTTGGCCAACCACACGCGCTGAAGCAAAGCAGTTACTCGAATTTTTTTGCGACCATTTACTGGTTCATTTTGGTCAGTTTCAAGACGCCATGACATGCCAGTCCCAGTACCAATGGTCTTTGTATCACAGCCGTTTATCGTTTGCCCTTAATACTAAAATGCTGCACCCGATGCAGGTCATCGAGCAAGTGTTAACTAGCTTTGATAAGCAAACTATTGATATTGCGCAAGTTGAAGGTTTTATCAGGCAAATTCTCGGTTGGCGCGAGTATGTACGTGGTATTTATTGGCAAAATATGCCTGATTACGCCAGCAAAAATGCCTTAAATGCAAAGCGTGCCCTACCCGATTATTTTTGGCATGGCAAAACAAACATGAATTGTATGCACCATGCCATTACACAAAGCCTGCAGACAGCTTATGCACACCACATACAACGTTTGATGATCACGGGTAACTTTTGCTTATTAACCGCTATTGAGCCAAGTGAAGTAGATGAATGGTATTTAGGTATTTATATCGACGCCATAGAATGGGTAGAAATGCCCAACACTCGGGGAATGAGCCAATTTGCTGACGGGGGATTAATTGCCACTAAGCCCTATGCAGCCAGTGGAAATTACATCAACAAAATGAGTGATTACTGCAAACATTGTAGCTACAACATTAAAGAAAAAGCCACTGAGGATGCTTGCCCATTCAACAGCCTATATTGGCATTTTATGTTAGAGCACGAACAACAGCTATCACAAAACCCACGTATCGGTATGATTTATAAAAACTGGTATAAACAGGATGAATCTGTACAGCAAGCCACTCTCAAGCGTGCTAACTGGTGCTTGGATAATTTAGAAAAGCTTTAACTACAAAAAAGCCGCCTCAAATGAGGCGGCAAAACTAACTAGGGGAAAACAATGCTGTTGGTAATTACTTGTTTTCGAGTAATTTACCGTTACCGATTTCGATTTTACGTGGTTTTAAAGCTTCTGGAATTTCACGCTCTAAATCGATACTTAGTAAACCATTTTCAAGGTCAGCGCCAAGCACTTTAACGTGGTCACCTAATTGGAACTTACGCTCAAAGTTACGCTCTGCAATGCCTTGGTGAATGAACTTACGTTCAGCATTATCTTGTTTATCAGCTTTAGTACCGCTGACTTTCAATGTGTTGTTTTCTGACTCAATGGTCAATTCACTGTCACTAAAACCTGCTACAGCCATAGTGATACGATATTTGTCTTTATCGAGTGCTTCGATGTTGTACGGAGGAAAACTTGGCTGCTTGTCTGTGCGAGCTGCCGCATCCATTAATGATGCTAAATGATCGAAACCGATGAATGAACGATAAAGTGGTGATAAGTCTACTGTACGCATAATTATATCCTCATATTTAAGCGATATTTTGTTAGTACTCTTCTATTGAACCAGTGCTAACAAAGTTAAATTAATACTATATATTTCAATTACTTTAGTTTGTTTGGGACCCATCAGGCGTCCTCACTAAACTATTTATGGGCGGGTAAAATCTTTTCAAGATTTTTAGCAAAAAAAATTGTAATTTTTTAAATCAATTGAAATTTTAACCCCCTCAAACAGGTCTGAATTAGTTGATTTTAAAGGGCTAACAACGTACAAAATAACAATGAAAAAAAATCCAACTTTTTTAAAAAAATTTATCAGTGTGCTAAAAAATGTCGTGTTAATGGCAGTCGTTGTGTATGCCGTGACTGCATTTCAGCAACGTAATTTACTCTCAACTGATAAAACTCCTGCCCCCTATTTTAATTTAGCCACGCTAAAAAACCCGACAGAGCGGATGACCATTGCACAATTACAAGGAAAGCAAACAGTGGTGTATTTCTTTGCGCCTTGGTGCTCAATTTGTCGTTACAGTATGCCAAATTTAGAAAAGGCTCATCAGCAAGGTAAGTTAAATGCCATAGCAATTGCCCTCGATTACCAAAACATTGCTGAAGTTAAACAGTTTACTGATTCACTCGAATTAACAATGCCGGTGTTACTTGGCAGTAAAAGTACAGGCCAAGATTATAAAATCAGTGCCTACCCAACTTATTATGTTATTGATGAGCAGTTGGCAATTACTGCGCATTCTATGGGTTACTCAACAGAACTTGGCCTTAGGATGCGCACACTTGATTAGCTCAATCGCTAACAATGAGAAAAAACAGAACAGAGCAATCGATTTTATGCACTGTTTTTATTCATTTAATTCGTTAAGATGATAACCAGATAAACACATTCACATCGAGGAGAGCGATATGTTAACTGTAATTTTTGGCCGTGAAGGCTGCCCATACTGTGTTCGTGCAAAAGACGTTGCTGAAAAACTAGCAAATGAGCGTGACGATTTTAAATACCGTTATATCGACATCATTAAAGAAGGCATCAGCAAAGCAGATTTAGAACAGTCTGCAGGCAAACCTTGCCCAACCGTACCACAGATTTTTATTGACCAAGCCCACATTGGTGGCTTCACTGAATTCGAAGCATACGCTAAAGAAAATTTAGGGTTATATCAATAAATTGTAAACGTGGTTGATTTTGGCAATTTTAAACTGATTAAATTATGACCAACATCAACCACATACAAATTAGTTGTAATTTATACAAGCAATTGCATTGTATTTCCTATACAATGCGCGCCTCTTTAAATTCGTTGAGGCGTATTAATGTCAGAACCAGTCACGTTTGAATCTCTAAATCTTTCTCCTGCAATCCTTAAAGCAGTTGAAGAGTTGGGTTACAAGACTCCATCTGAAATCCAAGCTCAATGTATACCGTTATTGCTAGAAAGAAAGGACGTACTGGGACTAGCGCAAACGGGTACAGGTAAAACAGCAGCATTTGCACTGCCGTTACTAAATAATATTGACCCGTCTGTGAAGCAGCCACAGATCCTTGTTTTAACGCCTACGCGTGAACTTGCGATCCAAGTAGCTGAGGCATTCGAACAATATGCTAAGCATACTCGTGGTGTTGTAGTTTTAGCCCTTTATGGTGGCCAAAGCTATAGCATCCAACTAAGTGCACTTCGTCGTGGCGCGCAAATCATTGTTGCAACGCCAGGTCGCTTAATTGACCACATTAACCGTGGCACAATCAAGTTTGAGAGCTTACAAGCCCTTGTTCTTGATGAAGCAGACGAAATGTTACGCATGGGCTTCATTGATGATGTAGAAAGCATCATGGAGAAAACGCCACGTGAAAAGCAAACATGTCTTTTCTCGGCGACCATGCCTAAGCAAATTCAAAATATCAGCAGCAAGTACATGAATGAGCCTGAGCAAGTTCATATTTCTGCGCGTAACTCAACTGTATCAACGGTTGAGCAAGTATTTTGGAATGCACACGTACACAAAAACAAAGCAATCGTTCGCTTCTTAGAAGCAGAACAATACGATGGTGCAATTGTTTTCGTACGTACACGTAACGACACGGTACAGTTAGCTGAATTACTTGAGCGCGAAGGTTTCTCTGCGGCACCACTTAATGGTGACATGAACCAACAAGCACGTGAACGTACAGTAGATCGTTTGAAAAACGGCCTAGTTGATATCGTTATTGCAACAGACGTTGCTGCACGTGGTCTTGATGTAGACCGTTTAAGCTTAGTAATTAACTACGATATTCCACAAGATTCAGAAGCCTACGTTCACCGTATTGGCCGTACTGGTCGTGCGGGTCGTCAAGGTAAAGCGATTCTTTTCGTAAAACATAACGAGCGTTATTTACTTAAAAATATCATTCGTCATACGAAATCTGATATCGCACAAGTTGATTTACCAACAGCTAAAGTTGTTGAAGAAAAGCGTATTAAAGCGCTTCAAGACAAGCTTACAATTGCTCTTGAAAACAAAGACATCACTTTCTTTAATCAAGTTGCTGCTAACATGGCAGAAAAACTTGAGCTAAGTACTGAAGATTTAGCAGGTGCATTACTTTGTTTAGCGCAGCAACAATCACCAATCAAGGTTGAAGAAGTTAAAGTTCAACCACGTGGCGAACGCAACGAGCGTCGTCGCAATGAACGTGGTGATCGTGGCGACCGCCAAGGACGCGAGCGTAAACCTCGTGAGCCGCGTGAGCGCAACAGCCGTAACATGGGTCCTATGGATACTTACCGTATCGAAGTAGGTCGTGAGCACGGTGTACAAGTTAAAAATATCGTTGGTGCGATTGCTAACGAAGCTGATATCTCAAGCAAGTTCATTGGTGATATTCGCTTACATGACAATCACAGTACGGTACAGTTACCACAGAACATGCCAAAAGATGTGCTTGATCACTTCCAAAAGGTATTTATCTGTAAACGTCCGATGAATATGACGCTAACGCAAGACCAAGGTCCTGCGGCTCCTCGCTCTGAGCGCCCAAGTGGTGATCGTGGTGATAAGAAGCGTAACTTCAAAGACCGTGGCGAAAAACGTGGTGGCCCTCGTAAAGAGCGTCGTCCAGTGAGCTTCACTGCGAACTAAACGAAGCTGTAAGCTGTAAGCTGTAAGCAATAAAAAACCTTGTCATGAGAGTGACAAGGTTTTTTTGTGTCTGTAGTAAAGCTGTCAGCCGTCAGCTATCAGCCTTCAGTTTTTTAAAGCCTCACACTGGATTGCTGAGGCTTTGTTAGTTTAATCCTTATGAGCCGATGGCTGGGTATGCGTAGCTTGATTGTAAGCCAAGAGGGATACCTAAGCCCCAGTATGCGAGTAAGAAGATACTCCAACCGATTAAGAAGGCGATTGAATACGGTAACATCATCGCGATTAAAGTGCCGATACCGGTGCCTTTTACATACTTTTGGCAGTACACAACAACCAGTGGGAAGTATGGCATTAGTGGCGTGATGATATTCGAGCTTGAGTCACCTACACGGTACGCTGCTTGTGTTAAATCAGGTGAAATACCCAGTTGCATCAGCATGGGTACAAAGATTGGCCCTAATAGCGCCCATTTTGCTGAGCTTGAGCCGACAAATAGGTTCACGAACGCCGTTAAGAAAATAATACCTACCACAGTGACTGAGCTTGGCAGAGCCATTGCTTTTAATAATTGCGCACCTTCAATTGCAAGTAATGCACCTAGGTTTGATTTACTAAATGCAGCAATAAATAACGCACAGAAGAACGCCATAACAATATAGTAAGCCATGCCGCTCATCGCTTTACTCATTGCATCTATCATATCTTTAGAGCTTTTGAAGGTACCCACGGCAAAACCGTAGACGGCACCAGGGATCCAAAACAGTAAGAAGATAAGTGGCACAATTGATTGCATTAATGGCGAGCGGAAATTAGTTAACGAGCCATCACTGCTACGCATTGCTGAGTCGGCTGGCGCTGAGACAAACCAAAGTAGAGCAAGGCCTGCAATCATCACAGTGCTTGCAATATAAAACGCACGCTTTTCATCACTGCGTGCTTCATCAAAGGCAGGTAGGTCTTCGGTATCTCCATCAAGTGGCGTGTTTTGTAAACGTGGCTCGATGATTTTATCTGTGATATACCAACCTAATAAGATAATAAATAAGCTCGAAGCTGAGGTGAAAAACCAGTTATTAAGCGGGTTAATCGCCATATCTGGGTTAATAATTTGCGCCGCACTTTGGGTAAAGCTTTGCAGTAACGGGTCAATCCCTGACGGAATAAAGTTTGCGCTAAAGCCACCACTTACCCCGGCAAACGCAGCTGCAATACCAGCTAGCGGATGGCGCCCCATCGCATAAAAGATAACTCCAGCAAGTGGGATAACTAGTACGTAACCGGCATCAGTTGCGGTATGACTAACAATCGCCACTAAAATAATAGACGGTGTTAAAAGCTGCTTAGGCGTTACTTTTAACATTAATTTAAGGCCGGTATTGATAAAGCCTGAATGCTCAGCAACACCAACACCTAACATAGCAACCAGCACCACACCAAGCGGTGCAAAGCCAGTGAAGGTTTTTACCATTGAAGATAAGAAGGTGGCAAGTGAGTCCCCTGCTAATAGGTTATTTACAACGATGGCTTCGCCAGTGCGTGGGTCGATTGCATCAAATGTAGTGCCCGAGAAAAACCAAGATAAAAACCAAATAAGTAGCATTGCGACTAAAAAGATAATCGCCGGATCAGGCAGCTTGTTACCTACCCTTTCTATGGTATTTAGAAAACGTGCGATTGCACCACTTGGTGCCTGCACATCATTATTGTTATTCATTTTCAAATTCCCTGGAAAAATATCTCGTTAACCTTAACGTATCTAACTACTAAGGTAAATTTTAAGTTAATGGAATTACCTGATAAAGGTAAAGTGATAATGTAAAAAAGCGACACAGGTCGCTTTACAGAATTTTATTTAATTAGATTAGGCTGCAAGAGCTTTAACTTCATCCCATAAGCGCACAACAAGCTCTTTATCTTCTTCGTTTAACTCACCGTTGCGATAAGCTTTAACTAGGCTAGATTCAACTTGATTATTTAACTCATCAATCGATAAGTTTAATTCTTCTACTTGTGCATAGCCTACAGCTAAGTCAAAGTGACCACGTAAATAGCCACCAGCAAATAGCTCGTCGTCAGTTGCTTTATCGACTAAATCATCAAAATATTGCTGCGCTGCATCAATATAACTTACTAAACTCATTGTTACTTCTCCTCTGGGTGCAGCCCATCTTGATGACCCACTGCATACATAATATGGTCATTGAAACCTGTGGTTACGCGAATATAACCACTTAATTCATCGTCTAACTCACTATCACCCGTATCGGCAATCAGTGGTCGGCCATTTAAGGCCTGTAATTTAGTTTTAGTAGCCACCACAATAATATTGTCGCGACCAATGGCACGAATAAGTGCAGGGCTTAATTGCTGATTACCTCGGCCGAAGATATGGCCTTGGCCACCAATTAAGGTGATCACCAATTTGGTCTCTTTACCTTGTGTGAGTTCAAGTAATTGCTGAGCAGTTAAATCCTGCGCGATAAGCTCTTGGTCTGCCACTAAGTCTACACCCAGCAAGGTATTTTCAAGACCCATTTCTTCCATAATTGCCGCGACTGTAGAACCACTGCCCATCACATATAAGCAGTCTTCATCCATTTCACTAACAACATAGGCAGCGATATCGGCAAGCACTAATTCATCGGTTTCTTTACCGCCATTTTTAACCGCCTGTACATAACGTACTTCACTCGGCACTTGCATTTCACCATAGCGCTTAGCTTTTACCGTGCCTTCGCGAAATGCTTCTTCGTCGATATCCATTACATCAGCATCACCAAGGCTGACAAGTTCACCTTTAACTAGCATCTCAACAACACGCCCAGCTGCTTTTGGGGTAATAGCATAAACCCCAGAATGAATTTTACAGCCTGCAGGAATACCTAATACAGGAGTGCTATCGCCAACCGCATGGCAAATATTACGGGCAGTACCATCGCCACCCGCAAATAAAATAAGGTCGACACCTTGCTCAACTAATAGCTTGGCAGCCTGCTCTGTGTCATCTGGGGTGGTGATATCGTTTGTTTGGTAAATAACTTGGCTTTGAAAGCCTAGTTGCTTTGCCGTTTGCTCGCCCATTTCACCGTTTACAGTGTAAATGATTAAGTCATCTTGATGGGCAAGCAGCACTTCAAGTGCCGCTCGAGTGCGTAAGTTTGCTTTTGGCTCAGCACCAAGTTGCATTGCTTTTGCAGCGGTATCTGCGCCATCACTGCCCTTTAGTGCGACACTGCCACCTAAGCCGGCAACCGGATTTACAATCAAACCTAATTTAAACTGCATCAGATAAAGCTCCTGGGTTGCCATGAAAATCGCGCTGCCACGTAAACTGAGCAGCCGTTAGTGGCCATGGGGTTTTATAGAAATCACTCAATGCTTTAAGAAGTGCTGTCGTGCGCTGATTAAAGCCAGATGCTAAAAAGCTCAACACTTGCTGGTGAACTCGCGCTTGAAAATCGAATCGACAGGTTTGCTCGCCATTTAAATTATCAACCGATACATTAAAATCAAAACCTGCTGCAGTACTGAGCGCCCATTCGATAGCTTGGGGCTTTACTTCAACTGCTTCAAATTCAGCTTGCTGGTGCTTATCACGACCATCTGGGCAATACCAATAGCCATAATCTTCTTTTAACCGACGTGCCTCACCTGCCACCAGCCAATGGGCAATTTCGTGTAAAGCACTGGCATAAAAACCGTGGGCAAACACAATTTGGTGATAAGGCGTTTGCTCATCAGCTGGCAGGTAAATAGGTTCATCATCACCTTTGATCAAACGCGTGTTATGGCTTTGATAAAAGGTGCTTTCAAAAATAGCGATTAAGTCAGCAATCTGATGCATACGGCTTGAATTCATCTCGTTAAAAGCGTCACTAAAAACGAGGCGAATTGTACGGACTTTTCACTCTAAAGTAAAAGCAACCGCCCTCAGTTACAGGTATTTTGCGATATCAACATCATCGATTTGTTCTGGGTTTAAATAGCGTTTTGCATATTCAAGGTAAATACCTGAAGTTAAGAACAATTTAAACACATCTTCATCAACATGCTGATCGGCTACCATCTTGGCTAAAATATCAATGGCAACACTGAGTGGCTTGGCTTTTTTATAAGGTCTATCGGCTGCGGTTAATGCTTCAAAGATATCAGCTAGCACCAGCACACGCTCAGGTATCGATAAATCATCTGCAGATAACTTACGCGGATACCCCGTGCCTTTTAGAGTTTCGTGATGGGTCGAGGCATAACGTGGCACCCGTGCTAACTCTTCAGGGAACGGCACATTATCGAGCATTCGAATAGTGCTGATAATATGCTCATTAATTTTAAAGCGGTCTTCGTTTGTTAACGTACCGCGCTGAATTTGCAAGTTATACAGCTCACCAAGATTATACTTGTATTCAGGAATGCTTACTTTAATGCCTAAGCGCTCGTCATACTCAATAGGTTTATCATGGGTGATCAGATGTTCAGGCTTATCTGAAAGTAGCTTTTCAGTAACAGGCAACTGCTCATCGCTGCTGTGAACTCGCAGCTCTTCAACTGGAGAAAGGCCTACCTTATCGTTAAAATGTCGCTGCCACGTTATGTTACTTAGCGCCTCTAAACGCTTAAGACTTGCTTCATCCATAAATTCGCCACCCACATTGCAAGCTGCGATAAACGAAAAATCACTGCGTAATTGTGCTTGGCGTTTGCCAAGCTCAGCCTCGAGCTCAGGTTGCTTTTCTGGTGAACTTTGCAATGCTTTTAAATAAGCGATTTCTGCATCTCGCCACAGTACTTCAAAACGTGTACGCACTTCATGAATACGGTTATAAATGGTTTCTAACTTAGTGCCTTTGTCGACGATATGCTCTGGGGTGGTGATTTTACCGCAGTCATGTAGCCAAGCCGCGAGGCTAAACTCTCTTAACTCGTCTTTATTTTTAAAGGCAAACTCTTTAAAAGCGTGTTCATTGGAACTTGAAGCCGCTTTGGCCAGCATAATGCCCAGCTCTGGTACACGCTCGCAGTGCCCTGCTGTATAAGGCGATTTATCATCGATGGCCTGCGCAATAAGCTCAATAAATGATTCCATTAAGGCTTTTTGATTTTGCTCATGCTGCTGAATAGATTGACTCATTTGCACCATAGAGGTGGCCAGGTTATTGATTTCTTTAATATTGCTTTTTAACGTTGAAACTTGGTCAAACTGACGGCGCTTTATCTTTAAGTTTTCGCCCTCTAAGGTTTTAATAGGTGCAACAATGGGTGAGGCAAAAAACCACGACACCGGCAATACCATAATTAAGCATGCGGCAGTGATAAAAATAGAGAGCTTAATTTTCTCACGGGTAGAGCTTAGTACCCCCTCTTTCGGCACCACTATCGCTAAGTAATCGCTATTAATGCCCCCTTCTGAAAGCGGAGTGATATACACGTACTTTTCAATGCCATTTAGGGTCATCAAACGTAAATAGGCAAAGTTTGTTTCATCTGTAATTAAAGTTAGAAACTCAGGATATGGCACAGTGCCAATAACTTGTGTTTGCTGACTGGCATCGCTCCCTAACCATTTTCGCTCGAGTGCAGCAATGTACGAATTTGGCAACTGAGTGATTGCCATATCGATTAAGTCTTTAAGCGCTTCATCCTCTGGATGAAACAATAAATGCAGGGTATCGGGTAGTAGATCGTGGCTATAACTATCAAGCTGATTGTACTGAATACCATCAATAAAAAACTGCTTTTGGGTGTACTTGAATACCGCCTCGTTGTCTAAACCAGCATAGACGCGCCCTTGGCTTACTGCATCAAGCACCGCTTTAGTACTAGGTAGCTCAACAATATCGATGTCGGGAAAGTGCTCTTTGATCACGTTAATCACCGACCAGCCCTCGCCAATTGCCAACTGTTTGCCCGCTAACTGCTTCATAGTAACAACGGGTGTGGAACCTTTTGCTGTAATGATACTGAACGGTAAGGTCGCCATAGTTTGACTCATAAGACCAAGCGGCTCATTGGCAGGCGTTTTAAAAATAGGCTGAATAATGTCTATTTCATCTTTTGCAAATTGGCTTAAAAACTCAGCCCAGGTAAAGCCATTAATAAAAGTCACCTTAATTCCAAGTAACTCAGCCAAACCATTAATATAATCAATACTATAGCCTTTTGGGTTTCCGCCAACACTAAAGTCCATTGGTGGCCAATTGGTTTCGTTAGAAACACTTAAATAAGGGTACTTCGCCAATACACTTTGCTGATCTTCAGTAAGAGCTAGCTTTTCAAGCCTTGGCAATAGTAAGCTATTTTTTTGTTGGTTAGAGGCAACAATTTCACCTTCTTTGTTGTAAATATACAGCTCACTTAAATACTGGCTGCTCATTTTACTTTGCTGTTTACTTAAATACTCAGAGATGCTCGATAGGCTCACGTCTAACGCCAATACACTATTTTCTCTTGCCGACTTTATCGAATAGGTTTGCCCGGGAGCTTGCAAGTGAGTGAAAAAATACGGCTTGGTTTTATTGACTCGGGTCGAGTTTGCTTGCTTAAACCACAAACGCTCTCGCGGATCATAGCTGGTACTCTTTGTTTGAGAGATACGCAAATTAAATTGCTGATCAAAGTAATGAGTGTGCTGAATACGCTCTGCACCTTCACCGCTAATATGGATCACTACCCAACGATCCGCTTCGATGGCTTGCAACTGCTGGCGAACAATTTCACTACTTTCTAAATTAATTAACTCATAAAAGTCACCATTTTCATAGCCGACATATAAGGCATAAAACAATGGATTGAGCTGCATGATTTCGCTCATGACATCTCTCAGTTCACTTTTATCTACGCTGTCGGCGCTGATAAGGCTGCTGTTTTGTACCATCACACTTAATGTGTTTTCTGACTTTTCATTCACCCCAGTAAGGTAATCAGCAACGGAGCCGGTAGCTAAATTAAAGTTTTTAACACTGGCTTCTAAAGCCATTTTTTCACTGAAATAATATTGCAGGCTAATTGCAATCAGAGCTGTTAATGAGGTGGCTAATACGAACACCGCGACAACGGTAAGACGAATCGAAAAACGAATTTTTTGTTTAAGTTTTTGAAAAGCAGATACCAGCACTTATGCATCTCCTTGCAATGCTTTGTTCGTAAATAATATTAGCTTGTATAATCTTTATACACCAATAACTTTGTATTACAAACAAAAACACTGCAATATTAGCCTAAAGCATAAGCAAATAATTATCTTAGATATTTTTGAATATCGACCGAATCGATTTGCGACTCATGTAAAAACTGTTTTGCATATTTTAGGTATATACCTGAAGTTAAAAAGAGCTCAAATACGTCAGGGTCAATGTGATCGTCATCGACCATTTTCGCTAAAATATCAATAGCAACACTCAGAGGTTTCGCTTTTTTATAAGGTCTATCTGCCGCGGTTAATGCTTCGAAGATGTCAGCAAGTACTAACACACGTTCAGGTATTGATAACTGCTCAGCGGTTAATTTTCGTGGATAACCGGTGCCTTTTAAGGTTTCGTGATGGGTTGACGCATAACGCGGAACTTTCGCTAATTCTTTAGGGAATGGCACACTACCAAGCATACGAATTGTGCTGATCACATGCTCATTGATCTTAAATCGATCTTCCGCTGTTAACGTGCCCCGCGCAACCGACAAGTTATACACTTCGCCAAGGTTATATTTATACTCAGGAATGACCATATTAATGCCCAAACTCTCTGGGTACTCAACGGCTTTTTCGTGTGGAATTAAATCACTTGGCTTATCGCTTAGCAGTGACTCTTCGACAGGTAAATGCTGACTCTTCAAATCAGCCATACGCATTTCTTCAAGGGGTGATAAACCTAAACTTGCGTCAAAATGGCGCTGCCACTTAATGCTAGCAACCTCATGTAAACGAGACAGCTGCGCTTCATCCATAAACTCACCACCAACATTACAGGCAGCAATAAAGCTAAAGTCTGCGTGTAACTTTTCAGTTTGTTGCTCAAGCTTTTGCTCAAGCACAGATTGCTGCTCTGGGTGCGCTAATAGTTGTTCATAGTAAGCAATTTTTGCATCACGCAGCAGCACTTCAAATCGGGTGCGTACTTCATGAATACGGTTATAAATGGTTTCGAGCTTAGTGCCTTTATCAACAATATGCTCTGGTGTGGTGATTTTACCGCAATCGTGCAACCAAGCTGCTAAACGAAACTCGCGTCGCTCATCAGGGGTTTTAAAGCTGAACTTAGAAAACGCCTCATCTGTTGAACCTGATGCTGCATCAGCAAGCCAAATACCCAGCTCTGGCACCCGCTCACAATGCCCTGCCGTATAGGGAGATTTATCATCAATGGCTTGCGCAATAAGCTCAACAAAGGATTCCATCAACGCTTTTTGTGAATTTTCATGTTGCTCAATGGAACGACTCATATCGACCATCGAACTAGCTAAATAATGAATTTCTAAAATATGGCTCGAAAGTGTTGAGACCTCATTGTAATCGCGCTGTTGAATTTTTTTGTTCTCACCCACTAGTTTAAGTATTGGGTTAACGATTGAAGAGGCAAAAAACCATGAAACGGGCAGCAGCAAAAGTAAAAATAAACCCGTGACTAAAATTGAAATTCGTATTTTTTCTTTAATTACCGCTAACACGTCACCTTTAGATACCAGTACGGTGAAATAATCCACTTCATCAGATTGCATATCGCTACTGAGCGGCAGAGGCAGCACAAACATGTACTTTTCTATGCCCTTTTCTTGCACGCTTAGCATTTTACCAAATTGATGCGCTTTATTAGCAAGCCCAGATTGCTGCTCATCTAATTTAACTAACTGGGATAAATCAGCAAAACTATGCTGATGGCTTTGATTTTTACTACTCGCAATAATCTCGCCATCACCCCGATAAACATACATTTCACTTTCAACCAAGTGCTTCATTTTAGTTTGTTGCGCGGTTAAAAAATGATTCAAACTTGCACTGGCAATATCAATCGCTAATACATCGCCTGTTTGCGCTGATTTAATTGCATAGGTATAACCTGGTACCTCAAATACGTTAAACACATACTGCTCAGTTTTCGTCACCGAAGTACTGGTTGCATCCTGAAACCAAACACGGGTGCGCGGGTCGTAATCTGTCGCTTGCGTATCTCTTTTACGAACGTTGAGCGACTTATCTAAATACGTGGTTACTTGCTTACGATCGCTGCCCTGCCCTGTAATTTGATACACCAGCCAATGATCGTCTTCATCAAGTTGAAACGATGAAGGAAGCTTGGCATAGCCTTTTAAATTAATAACCTGTAATAAGTCGCCATTAGCATGACCAAGAATAAGCGAATAAAAGTCTGGATGGCGCGTTAAAATTTCGAGCAATACATGCTGTAAAATCTCTTTATTATCTTGGCTATTCGAAAGTAATCGCGTGTCGTGGATCATCACGCTTAAGGTATTGTCGGCACGATGGTTGATTCGGGTGATGTGATCGGCTATTTGCTGGCTAGTTTGTTTAAATTGTTCTGATTTAGTTTGCAGTATCAGCTTTTCACTAAAGTAATAATGCAAACTAATCGCCACCACGCCTGTGAGTAAACTTGCAAGGGCAAATACCAGCAAGACACTGGCTCTAATTGAAATTTTATACCCTTTATCGTGGCGTGTTAGCATTCGCGACTCCTTGCTTGCTAATATAAGAAAATAATATGATTAAAGATTATACCGAAATGACTATAAGGTACATGTTTTAACGCATAATTAAGCTATTAAAGTTTAATAACTAATTGATTACGTCCTGCATCTTTAGCCTGATAAAGTGCAGCATCAGCTCTTGATATAACTGATTTTTGCTCCTCTTCTCTCATCACAGTTAAACCAAAACTGGCGCGAATTGGTAAAGATAACTCACCAACTTCGCACATTTCACTGTTCAACCTTGAGATCATACTATTAATAATAACCGTTGCATCTGGCACAGAGCATAGTGGTAGTACAATTACAAACTCCTCTCCGCCAAAGCGATACACATCATCAGAAGTACGTAGTGAGTGAGTTAAAAAAGCAGAAAAACGTTGTAATACAACATCCCCCACCTCGTGGCCATGGGTATCATTCACACGTTTAAAATAATCAATATCAGCCAAAATAACACAGACCTGTTTTGACTCACCTTGTTGCTGCTGAGTGAGCCTTTGGTACTCTGGGAAAGCATTATCAAAAGCGCGGCGGTTAGGCAGTTGAGTGAGTGAGTCTTTGAGTGCTTGGGTTTTCATTTCGTGAGCAAGTTGCGCAAGCTGAGTATTCCTTACAAACAGCTCCCTACGGATAATATGCTCATGAGCAGCCATAATCATGCCTGCTAAGTTGGCCGCAACATGCGCTAAAATAACCATATAAAGGGAGTGGCTAGAGATGTCTTTATTAAAATAGATAACAGAGATAGCAAGGGCACTATATGAAATACTTAAAAATACCGATAACTTAATTGATACTAGGGTCGAAAAATAAAATGTGATCAAAATGATCACATCAAAAAACATATGAAGAATGTAAAAACGTTCATAAGTAATAGCCATAAACTGCATATTCAAAAATAAGAAAAGCATAAATACAGATATTACCAATCGAAATAACTGGATTGTTTTAATATAACTCAGACCAAATGCACTCAAAACACATACTGAAACCATAATTGTTCGGCCTGTTAGAGCAATATCTGGCCAATATGAAGCTTGAATAATCATCTTATCGAAGAAGGTTACAAGCGTGGTAACTAATGCAATTATGCAGCACAAAAACTGCGCTATCTTTTTATCTTGCGCGAATTTACTTTGTAAAAATATTTGCTCTACCTGCAGCGACTTAAATTGACAGGCATAGCGCTCAATCGACATATCTTCGTTTAATAATTTTGCTGCAAAAGCGCCCATAAATAAATGCCTACTACGAAAGGAAGTGAGGGGTGTTCGATTAAAGAGCAACTACTCTAGTATAGAGTGTATGCTCACTAATTAAACTAGTATTTTTGTATAAAAATACGACAAAAAACCCCAAATAAAAGTATAGTAGACAATAATTTAAATAGGAAAATATTCTAAATTTCAGTTATTTAATTTCTTCACCTGCTTCATCACAGTCTACAATATCGGTTTCTTTTAGGGCTTCGCAGATCCAACTTTGCATTACCGGGCAACTAAGTACGTGCTGGCAATAAACTTGTGCAGCATGCGAAAGCTCCACCTGATACGTTTTGAAGCGCAGCACCACAGGTGCAAACATCGCATCAACAATAGAGAACTCTCCAAATAACCAGGTATTAGGGTAACTTTGCTGCTGAGTAGAGAATATCTCATCGATACGTGCAATGTCTTTTTTAGCTTGCTCTGATAATTCAACATGCCTTTTAGCGCGGATATTCATTGGCATTTCATTACGAAGTGCAGCAAAACCAGAGTGCATCTCAGCCGCTAGACTGCGCGCTCTTGCTCTTTGAGCTATTTCACTAGGCCAAGCAGCACCATTTAGATAAGCATCATTGATGTATTCACAAATAGCGAGTGAATCCCATACGGTTAACTCAGCATCAATAAGAGCCGGCACTTTTTGCACTGGAAACTTACTTTTTAATGCTTCATAAAATTCAGGCGTATCTAATATTAATTGTTGCTCTGTAAAAGAGATATTGAATTTACTCAGTAAATACCAGGCCCGCAATGACCAAGTTGAGTAATTTTTATTACCAATAAATAATTGCATTGTGCTTCCTTTAACGTTTAGATTAGGCTCACTATAAAACAGCAATTGGGTAATTACTCGCCAATTGTTTTTATGCTACCCATAAGAAAAGCTGATACATTATGGATATTGATGCCCTTAGAACTTTTTGTGCCTTTGTTGATACAGGCAGTTTCACCCGCGCTGCAGCACAAATTTGCAGAACCCAATCTGCGGTAAGTATGCAAATGAAAAAGCTTGAACAAGACCTTGCAAGTCCGCTATTTGAAAAGCAAGGTCGTCAACTGGTGCTAACCCATCAAGGCCACCAGCTAGCAAGCTATGCTAAGCAATTGATAACGCTTCATGATGAAGCCTTTAAGCAATTAAAAGCAGGCACTGGCAATTTACGTGTGCGCATTGGCTGCCCTGACGACTATGCCGACTCTTTACTGCCACAGCTGGTTGATGCCTTACACCAACAATTTAATGCGCTGGATGTACAAATAAGCTGCGCCCCAAGTACTGAGCTTAGAGCCAAGCTAGACCAAGGTATGCTCGATTTGGTGATTGCCACTCGCTCGCCAGACAGTGAAGAAGGCTACTTATTGCAATCAAGCCAAGGCGTGTGGGTGAAAAGCCCTGCTTTTGAGATTAACGATTCAACCCCACTTCCTATCGCCTTGTTTCAACGAGACTGTAAGTTTCACCAAGCCAGTATTGAGGGTCTATTAAAAGCCGAGCGTCGTTTTAATATTATTGCCTGTTGTGGCTCAGCGGGAGCGTTACATGGCTTGATTAGACAAGGACTGGCAATTGGCAGTATGGCGCGAATAAGCATGCAATCGGGTGTGGAAGAGATCAGCGGTACCTCACTTCCGGTACTGCCTGTTATTGATATCGTCCTGCTATACGGTAATCACGCCCACAACCCTCTCAGTCATGAGCAGCTTAAACAGCTTGTGGAGTTGATTAAGACGTAAAAAACATATCAAGCTAAAGAAGCTTTACTAACTTACGAGTTCTATTAGGCTCTGTAAGGTATAAAAACTCTGTTAAATCATGGGCACTGTTGATCAGCATATGTTGCTTAGGTTGAGTTAATTGCCAACTTTCTGTTGCAGCGGTTGCCAAATCAATACGTTGGAAGTTAATAGTATCAGCATGCTCCATAGTGACCGCTAATTGCTGGTTACTTACAGATATACCAATGATGTCATTGTTAGCAGCTCGCCAAACAGTCTCAGTATCTCCTCGGCTATTAACTCGAAACACTTCGTTGCTATTTGAAAAATAGATCTGGTCTTGCTCATCTAAATCCATGCCATAGCAACTTAAACGTTTCCCTGAGCCTGTGAAAGGTGTCAAAGTTAGGCTTGTTAAATCGAATTTTGCAGGGTGAAATGTCTGTCCATCCTCTGCTCGATATGAAACTAAAATCGCGTCTTCATTGTGATACATTTCTCGCAAGTAAAAAGAGTGATTTCCGTGAGGTATTGTTTCGTAAGTACCACTGTTTAAATCAATTTTAAATAATGAATCTTTACTAGCAGTGTAAACCTGTCGTGCGTCCTGGCTCCAAACAATGCCAAATAACTCATGATTATCAGGGTTAGCAAAAATGCGCGTTTGCTTGCCATTATCGTATAAAAATAATTGCTTTAATCCAAAACGATGAGACTCAAAAACAAATTTAGTTGAGTCTGGCGAAAACACGGGTAGAAAGTCGATTGATGAGGTATCTACGAGTTTAGTCAGATTGTCAGGGTTAGCCCGTGTTTGGCTAACAATATCTACATCAACATTCACTAGCTCCATCAAAATCGCTTCAGCGTCTGGTGTGTACTGGGCATCACGGATTATTTGATAATTATTAAATGAAATTAACTGCTGCTCACCATCAAGATCCAGATTAACAAGCTGATTTCGTTGGCTAATCAATAGTGCTTGATTATTCGGGTGCCAACTTAACCCTTGAATACCGTTTTCTATAATGGCAATAGTTTGTATTTTTTTACTGGCCAGGTCGAGTACATCAATACGGTATTTGTTTTGCCCCGCTTCAATCCCCATTGCGACTATACGGCCGTCTTTCGATAACGCATTAACAAGTAACCAATCTTGCTGTGAAGCGGCTAGTAAATGTGCCTTTTGTTTAGATTCTAAGTTAAGTGAAACGAGTCGAGTATCGTTGTTTAGTTTATCTTTTTCTATGTAATAGAGCTTATCAGCATGCCAATCGATGTGGTGACTGGTTACAACGGTGTCATTTAAAACACTCACCGTCGCTTGTTCTAATGGCTGAAATTTCGATAAATCAATGCTTAATGTGTTCAGATGTTGTTTCTGCTCTGCGCTTTTCACAAACGCAATCGCATGATCGGAGGTCGACCACCCCAAAGCGTAGTAGCTTGCTGCGTCTTCAGTAAGCCTCACCTCTCGCTCAGTCGCAAGCTCTTTAATCCAAATCTGCTGACTTCCTTTATTACCTCTAACAAAAGCGAGGTACTTACCACTATGTGAAAGTGACAAATTAGCTTCATTTAGTTCACTCGAAGTGAGTGGCATCAGTTGGGTAAAGTGAGCATTATCTTGTTGCTTAGGGACTAGTTGCCACGCAATAGCGATAAGGCTTACTAGTAAAACAAACAGCAACCCAAGATGTTGCGATTTTAGTTTTTTGCTCTGCCCCGGTGTTACTTTTTCAAGGCTATAACCGCGCTTAGGGTGTGTAATTATATACTGCGGATTTTTGGCATCTTCTTGGAGTGCTTTTCGTAGTAATGCGATACAACGCTGTACCGAACTTGGGTTATAGGTAGCATTAGGCCATACTTTTGCAAAGATTACTTCTTGGCTTACAACTTCACCTTTATTTAAATAAAGGGTATGTAATACATCCATGACCTTTGGCTCGACTATTTGCTCATAATCTTGCGATGAAATTAAACATCGACTCTCATCAATTGCAAATTTACCGATTCGATAACGCGCCACTTACTTCTCCAATAAATATTTACGAATCAAAGATTAAGGTTTTCTTAAGAGAAACTCAAGGGTTACTCCATTGTCACTTTGCTCTGGCTATTGGATTGTTTTTGCTATCTCAAAATAGGTAATAAAAACAATGTATAAATATTTATCAACGCTCACTATTTTCATCAGTGCTTTTTTAATTTTTCAAATTCAGCCGATGCTTTCAAAGCAACTTCTACCGCAATTTGGTGGCGGTGCCTCTATCTGGTCAGCAAGTTTAGTGTTTTATCAAGTCATGTTACTTATTGGCTATTTCTATGCGCATGGTATGGGTCGCTTTCATATTAAGTTACAGGTAGTCACCCATATAGTTTTAGTCACCTTTGCCACACTCATCGTTGTAACAGAATTTGCAGCTCCAACTCTCACAAATTGGCCGCCTACGCTTGCGGTGTTTGTGAATTTATTTATAGAAATTGGTCCAATATTTATTCTACTGAGCGCTACTAGCGTACTTTTACAAAGATGGTATGTGCAAACTGCTTCAGCACAGGTGCCTTACCATTGGTATTCCATCTCAAACTTGGGTTCTTTACTGGCATTAATGAGCTACCCGCTCGTTTATGAATTACTATTTTCTTTAGAGCAGCAAACTACATACTGGCTATTTGGACTTATCAGCTACTGCTTGTTATTAGCACTTCTAGTAATATTTTTACTAAAAAAAACACCCGATTTATCAAGAGCGTCTATGCAAACTAGGCCTGTCACGCTTTTAAAAGGTAAAGGTCAATGGCTGTTATTAAGTGCCTTAAGCTCAGCCATGTTGGTATCTACCACGCATATGATCAGCACTAATATTCCACCCATGCCATTACTTTGGTCGTTACCTCTTGTAATTTACTTGCTCACCTTTAGTTATACGTTTGCCAATAAAGTAAATTATCATCGTCATGTGTGGGCATATGTGTTTATATTTTCGGCTTTTGCAGGTCTGTTAATGTTTTATTTTGGCAGCTTATTCAATGCCCTAGCCCAGCTTATAATTTACAGCCTGATTCTATTAACCGCCGGTATGATCTGTCATGGTGAACTGAGAAACAAAGCCCCTGAAAACGAGCAATTTACCATTTTTTATTTTTATATCGCCCTTGGCGGTGTGTTAGGTTCGCTTTTCAGTACGCTCATTGCCCCATTGCTATTTGTCCAGATTGACGAGTATTTACTTACATTAGCGGTTATTTTTAGTTCTGTGTGTTACTACCAATTAAAAGCTAGAACAAAAACAAAACAGCTCAAATTCGCTCTCGCAACCAGCTCAGTTACTTGGTTAGCATGCTATTGTTTTTTAGCGGTAAACTTTAACCAATATAACGTTGCCACTAGCCGCAACTTTTATGGCTATTTAGCGGTTAAAGATATAAACACTCAATCAATAAATGAAAGGCGCTTAATTGACGGCACCACGATTCATGGCTCAGAGCCACTAAATCCAAACCAACAGTTTGAGCAAAGTTATTACCATCAGCATACTGGTGTCGCTAAATCACTTGCCATACTAAAGCAACACAGCGCACTAAACATTGGCGTCATTGGTTTGGGTGCAGGCGTTTTAGCGCGGTTTGCAGACCAACAGGATAGTATTCACTTTTTTGAGTTAAACCCTGCTGTGGTCAAGATGGCAAAGCGCTATTTCTCATATTTAGAAAACAGTGAAGCCAAGCTCACAGTCAGCTTAGGGGATGGTCGTATTGCGTTAAAAAATAATGCGAACGAAATATTTGATGTTTTAATTATTGATGCATTTTCAAGTGATGTAATTCCTGCGCATTTGCTAACCCAAGAAGCAATGTCACTTTATTGGCAGAGGCTCAATGAGAATGGCGTATTGATTGTGCATATTTCAAATAATCATATCGACTTACTGCCTGTATTACAGGCACATAGCCAACATTTTAATAAGGCAATGTTAAAGTTTAGCTATCAAGGCCATAGCCCATCAGACATAGGCTCAGACTGGGTGGTGCTAACTGATAATCAGGCTTTTTTAAATCGTGTATCTATCAGTGATTTGTCGCCTATTAAACGCTACCCACATAGCGAGCTGGCACTGTGGACTGATAGCAAACACAGCCTACTCCCCTTATTAAAATTCTAACAGGCATAAAAAAGCGCGATGATAATCATCGCGCTCATTAACTGCGTTTACTTTATTTAAAGTCGCGCTTAAATTGAACCTTTGATTGGTCCATGTTCGTGGCTCACATGTGGGTTTTGACCACGTTGGCGCAATAAGTGATCCATTAAGGTAATCGCCATCATCGCCTCAGCAATAGGAATTGCACGAATACCTACACATGGGTCATGACGTCCTTTGGTGATCATCTCTACCGCTTCGTTGCTGGTATTAATGCTGTTACCCGGTATGGTAATGCTTGAAGTTGGCTTAAGTGCGATAGAGGCAATGATATCTTGCCCTGTCGAGATACCTGCAAGTACACCGCCCGCGTGATTAGATGTGAAACCATCAGGAGTTAACTCATCACGGTGTTCAGAGCCTTTTTGCTCAACCACATCAAAGCCATCACCAATCTCAACGCCTTTTACCGCATTAATGCTCATTAATGAGTGTGCTAGCTCTGCATCTAGGCGATCAAATACTGGCTCGCCAAGACCAACAGGCACATTTTTAGCAACCACTTTAACTTTAGCGCCTACCGAATCACCTTGTTTTTTTAGGTCGCGCATGTATTCATCAAGCGCGTCTAATTTACTCGGATCAGGGAAGAAAAATGCATTGTTTTCCACTTCATCCCAGTTGTAATCTTCTGCTTTAATTGGCCCAAGTTGGCTCAAACAAGCACGTACTTCAATACCATGAAATTGTTTTAGGTATTTTTTTGCAATTGCACCCGCCGCTACACGAATCGCTGTTTCACGGGCAGAAGAGCGACCACCACCTCGGTAATCACGGATACCGTACTTATGCCAATAGGTATAATCACCATGACCTGGGCGAAATACATCGGCAATTTTGCCGTAATCTTTTGAACGTTGATCGGTGTTTTCAATCAGTAAACCAATGCTAGTACCTGTGGTTTTACCTTCGAATACACCAGAAAGAATTTTTACTTCGTCACTTTCGCGGCGCTGTGTTGTATATCGACTTTGCCCCGGCTTACGACGGTCTAAATCTATTTGTAAATCGGCCTCGCTAATTTCAAGACCTGCTGGTGTGCCATCAACAACGCCGCCTAATGCAACGCCGTGGCTCTCACCAAAGGTGGACACTTTAAATAGTTGCCCGATGCTATTACCTGCCATTAATTTTCCTCATTCCTAATGACTACTGAGACCGAGCCCTCAGGCTCGGCTTTTAAAATCTGCTGTTAATCTGCGAAATATTTAACAAGTTGCTGTTTGCTGATCACAAACACGCCAAGACCACCTTGTTCAAATTCAACCCACTCAAATGGTGCGCCTGGGTACAGCTCTTCCATATGTACCATAGAGTTGCCAACTTCGACAAATAACAAACCGTTATCTGTTAGATGCTCTGCGGCTTCAGCTAAGATGGTACGAGTAACATCAAGACCATCATGACCCGATGCTAAACCAAGCTCTGGCTCGTGATGGAATTCACGAGGTAAATCAGCCATATCTTCTGCGTCAACATACGGTGGGTTAGCTACGATCAGGTCATATTTTTGACCCGGAACACCACTAAACACATCTGACTGAATTGGCAGTACACGGTCATTTAGCATGTAATCGCTAATATTAATATCTGCAACTTCGAGCGCTTCATATGAAATATCAACCGCATCAACCTGTGCCTCTTCAAATGCTTGTGCAAGTGCAATAGCGATACATGCAGAGCCGGTACATAAATCAAGAATGCGCGTTACTGAGCTTGGCTCTTCTAACCAAGGTGCAAAGCGATTATTAATTAACTCTGCAAATGGCGAACGTGGAATTAACACGCGCTCATCAACATAAAAAGGCATACCTGCAAACCACGCGGTGTTGGTCAGGTACGGTACTGGCGTACAATCATTAATACGCTCTGCAATTAGTTCAGCTAAACGATTTTTCTCGGTGCTGGTTAAACGCGCATGCATTAACTCTTTTGGCGCGTCGATTGGCAAGCTTAATGCGGGTAATAGTAAGCTAACTGCTTCATCCCACGCGTTATCTGTACCGTGCCCAAAGAAAATACCACTGCTGGCAAATTGACTGGTTGTCCAACGTAACCAATCATGCAACGTTGAAAGTTCTGCAATTGCCTCGTCTAAAATTGCGTCTTCTATCTGGAAATGGTTCATGTATGTTCCTTAACTTTCAAAGTCTGTTCTGACGCGTATTGTACCGTCTTTTCAGTTGGTTTTTACTCGATTTTTAGCGTTTTTTTGTTTAGACTGCCGCCATGAAAAAAGATCCCCACGCCAACAACCACATTAGCACTGACGATATTGACTTATTTCGTCAGAGTATCAGTGGTGCCAAAGCATTTAAACAAGACACTATTCGATTCACCAATAAGCCTAAAGTGTCACAAGCGAAGCAATTTTCCCAGCAAAAAAAGCAGCATCAGGCAGAATTTTTCTTTTCTGATGAATATGTACCAGACATCGACACTCATGGCACCGTAAGTTATGTCAAACCAGGTCACGATAGCTTTTTAGCAAAACAACTTCGCCGTGGAGATTACTCACCAGATTTAACCCTTGATTTACATGGCTTAAATAAAGAATTAGCCAAAGATGAGCTAGCAGGTTTAATTCATGAGTGTAAAAAACAGCATTACTATTGCGCTTGTGTTGTGCATGGCATTGGTGAGCGCATACTTAAACACAAGGTACCGCAATATTTAGTACAACACCCTGATGTGATTGCGATGCACCAAGCACCTCTTGAATTTGGTGGTAAAGGTGCGGTACTTATTTTAATTAATCTTCCACAAAGTGATGAGTTCAGACGCTAACGTCTTCTTGTCATAAGGCCTAAAGTGCATATTTTTTCGATTATCTTTCCACTGATTTTTATCGTGTTAAGTGGTTACATCAGCTCGCGAAGCACGTTTTTATCGAAAGAGCATATAGCAGGTTTAAGTAAGTTTACTTTTTATATCAGTGTGCCTGCTTTTCTATTTTTAAATATGGCCCAAGCCGATTTACAAAATAGTGTGTCTATTGCAGGCTTTTTGAGCTTTTACATTCCAGTATTGGCCATTTACGCCCTCGGATATGTTCTTGACCGCTACCTTATAAGCAAGCAATCTGCGCCGTCACGTCATGCTGTATTTGCTCTTGGCAGTAGTTACTCAAATACAGTACTGGTAGGTTTACCTATTATTATTGCTGCACTTGGCCAACAGATGGTCGGCATTGTGTTTATGATCATCACTTTTCATAGCGCACTTTTGTTTACCCTTACCTTTTTGCTCAGTGCTAAGTCGCAGCAAACATTCTCTTGGCGAGCATTTGCTAAAAACATGCTGCTTAATCCAGTCGTGTTAAGCATCAGTAGCGGCTTGGCTGTTAACCTACTTGGCTTTACACTTTTTGATAATTTAGCAAATGGCCTGAGTCTACTTGCCAAACCTGCCATTGCCTGTGCGTTATTTGTATTAGGGGCGAACCTTGCGTTTTATAAAGTGGCCGACAACTTACAAGCCTCAATCATCGCAACCATCATCAAGCTTGTTGTGTTACCGTGCGGGGTCTACTTTTTTGCAGGCAGCGTATTCAATCTAGAGCAATCATTACTGAACGTGTTAGTACTTTTAAGCGCCTCTCCTTTAGGGGTCAACGCTTATCTAATCGCCAATCAAATTAAGCAACACCAAGCGACACTGGCAAGTAGCGTCGTGCTTTCAACAGTATTGAGTGTGGTGAGCTTTAGCATCTGGTTAAGTATTTTACTTTAAACATCCTCGCACTTGTTTTTGCTGAACATTTAATGGCGAAATAAAGTTATCTTCACGCTGTTTTTGCGTTAAGCAGTTGCGTCTTTTTGGCAATGCATTTTTCGCAGCATCATTAATTTCACGACTCAATGCGGGTAAACTAAACAGCTTACCTTGATTAGCTAATATAATTAAGCGGTCAGCATGCTCATCAAACGCTATTTTTTGCTGTTGATAATCATCAACCTGATAAAACAGCTGACCCGTGTCAAGATGATAAATACTAGGCTTACCTTGGTTAATTATTAAATATTCTGCTGATGCTGATAAGCTTAAATCCCCAGCTTCTTCAGTGGTGTTAAATCGATAAAGTTCTTGCAAGCTAACAGTGTCAACAACCACAACAGCTTTGTCTTTTAATCCAATAACCAGCTCACTCCCCTTAACAAGTAGGTCTGCAATATCAGACTGGAAGGTCAGTTGTTTTAAAACCTCACCGGTTTGCAAATCCAAGATACCCACTTTACGCTTGGCTGCTTTTATTACCAAACGGTTTGCTTGTGACACAAAGTAGGCATCAAGAACTCGGGCTATTTTAGTTGTATTAAACTGCGGCTTTTTCGCTTGTAAATCATAAAGCATCACCCCTTTTTTATTATTACCTAGCAATAAATAACGCCCCTCAGCACTCAGCCTAGGCTCGGTCATTATGGTATCTTCACTGAGGGGGATTTCGGCGATGCTTTGTTCGCTCATCAAGTCAACTAAGTAAAGCGCTTTTTTGTTCCAAGAATCTTCAATGAATAAAACAAAATGCTGTGCTTCATTTAATAACACGACCGAAGACGAATCATATTTGTCACCAAACTCAAGTAAGCGGTTCTTTTCTAGATCAAATACTTGGTGATTGCCATAACCACATTCCACACTTATAAAGCGTTTTGCATTGGCTACATCGGCGATATTAACACGATGTCGTTCACACAAATCTATGCGTCGAACAAGCTCACCACTCAAGCTATTAAACATATAAAGCTGGTTTTTATTATCAAGGCTCTGTGCTGCCAGAGTGTGCCCGTCAGTGCTAAATTCAGCGCCCCATAAATTAATTTTTTCGCTAAGTGCTATGCTTGGGCTATTTTTCAGTAATGACCAAATTGAAATACTTTTGTCATCACTCGAGGCATTAACCAACTCACTATTTGTTAAAACAAGCTTTGTGCGCTGATTAATTTTAAAGTTATTAACTTCAATACCAGTTGCGACATCCCACACTCGCACATTTTTATACGCTAATGTGATCAAAAGCTTACCGTCTGGTGTAAATGCGCCATCTTCAACATTTGAAAAATGGCTAAGCTGACTACCTTGATTTGTTTTGATATTCCAAAGTGTCGGAGCCTTTTCTAAACTACGAATAAAATCAGCATTTTCGGTTGTCGATTGCACTTGGTTAACAGTGGCCATTGCATAAACGTATTCTCCATTTTTACTCATCAAGGTATGAATATGCGGAGTAACTCCTTGTTGCTCGCCACTTTCAACTGCTTCAACACGGGTACCATTTAGATCGTAAATAACTAAGCCTTGGCTATCATTGGTAAAGCCTGTTTGTCGAGCTAAGCTATTTTTAGCTGTAAAATCATAAGCTAAATCCAATGAGCGTATTTCATTTCCATTTTGAGCGTTGAAGAGTTTAAGTGGCCCCACGAGCTCAGGAGTCGTTAAAATATAGTGACCATTTGGGCTAATTTGAATGTCTGCCAAGCCGTATTGTTGAGAATGTTTAACATCGTATAAAAGCGCATTATTAGTGACATCCCAAGCAATGAGCCGGTCAAAATGACTGCTCATATAAAGGATTTTGTTATCAGGACTAAATACTAGGTTTTTTATCTCGGCTTTAATTTCGGTGCTTTGTTGTTTGGTTAAGGTATCACTATCCCAAACACTGACTTCGCCCTCACGAGTCGCTATAGCAAGTTGTTTGTTATCACGGCTTAGACTAAAGCCTTGAACAAACTGTTCAGTTTTAAGCAGTTTATCTTCGTCACTGTCTGTTATTGATAAACGCTTAACTTTGCCATTTGAAAGTACAAATAGCTGTTCATTTTCAACATATTGGTACTGTTCAATTTTTTCTTGTGCTTGATAATAAAAGTGTTTGTTATTGGCATAAATCGCCCGACGCAATTGCCCTATTCCACCGGGCATTGGACGCTCTCCGCCATATAAACCGGGTAGTGCATTGAGGCCTAATAGCAACGCAGTATCATGCTCTCCATCATCGTTTGCTTGACGGGCTCTATCAAGCAAAAAGCGACTTTGATTTAACAATGAAGCATCACGCTGCTCAGTTGCTATTTTAGTTTGCTGTTGTGCAAGCTGTTCATTTTTAATGGCTTGTTGCTGTTTAATATAAGCAAAAACACCCGCAACCACTGCAATAACAGCTAGCATAGCGACGGCACTTAACCATTGGCGCAAACGCTTTGCCTTTTGCTTAGCAAGTTCTAATTGATAAGCTTGATCGCGCTTAGTTAATGCTCCGAGTGGCACACCTAAAATGCCTGCGATAATTTTTAACAGCATCAATTTTTGTTGAGCTTGGTATTGCTCAACATATCGAGCTAAATCTTGGCTTGAAAATTCAGTGCGCGATTTTAAATACTGTTTATATGCTTCAATTGAGGTCCAGCCTTGTTCAAGCTTGCCATCATGATTAACCCGAAAATCAGCCGCTAGAGGCTCAGCTAATTGTGTTGTTGGGTTGCCCTGTGCGTCGTAAGCATATTGTAAGGGCTTTGGAAAACATTCCTCCTCTGGCGCAACCCCTTGCGATTGCTTTGTTTTATCCCAGCTTGCATTTGGTTCACCGTCGATCATCGCGGCAATAATTTGATCGCTTCGGCCTAACTTTTTGAAGTAATCGATTTCATCTGCAACATAAGTAGATGCCACTGCGTTAGGTGAACATAACACAATAAGCAGTTGAGTATTATCTAGTGCTCGTGTAATTGCATTGCCAAGATCAGCATCGGCTGGGAGCTCTTCTTCATCTCGAAAAATGGGGAAAATACGCTCTGGGATCAACTCGCCACGGGCATTTTTTTGACCCACTAAATCTTTCGGGATTTCATAGGTTTCGATTGCTTGGTGCAACCAAGTTGCCCACTGGCGACCGGTTTGCTTATTATCAGCGTGACGATATGAGATAAACGCCAAGTATTGATGCTTAACTAATTCCTCGTTCATTAGCTAATCTCTCTTAAAGTCTACAATACGCACTTCAGCTTTAAGTCCCTTACTAGTAAACGGGTAATGGCGCTTAAACTGTTCAGGCACACCATGCTGCCACCAATTTACAACATCAGCTGTACCGCCAACTCCTCTGCTAGGTTGAGAATCCCACACTGCGATTAGCTCGTCGGCCATAGCAACCAAGTGCGCTGCTAAAGAGGCATATTGCAAAGCACGAGACTCATTAGCTGTATCTTCCATCTCGGCTAAACTTCGATAAACAGGGGGAATTTCTGCAAACCACTGTGCTTTGGCAAGCAACTGTTCAAACTCACTATCTTGTTTACTAAAATCCAATTTATACAGTTCGTAAGCCATAGGCAGTAGAGCAATAAAACTAGCTTCTAAACGGGTTAGCGCTCGCTCTATCACTAATCTATCAGCTCCTTCAGCAAGACCAGAAACAAACTGAAAATGACAATTTGGATGAGCCTGCTTAAGCGCATCTAACTGCTGATCAATGTCTCGAACCAACGTGTCATGTTGCTGGCTTTCAAGGTTTGTAAAGCGATGGCCTGTGACTGCCACGGTGACCACTTTTTCAATGCCAAAAGGTTGCGTTGTATCTTTTGCCAGTAACAGTAAATCGTTAACAGCTGAGGCAAAAAAATCACTATTACCTTGCTGCTGTTGTTGTGTTAAATCATGCCAAGGTTTTATCAGTGTATGTCGTTTTGCAATATTTGAGCGAGTACTAGAAAACTGCCAGCCATCAATTTTACGCTCAGCGCACCAGCGAGCATGCTCCATCGACGACATCATATTGAGCTCGTTATCTGATAATTCAATGCTGTTTGAGTGACTGCTAAAACGTGCATTTACCATCGCCAGTTTTTCACGCCAACTCAGCGCAAAAGCTCTATTGGCTTCCTTTAAACTATAAGGTAGGTCTTGCCATGAAGTAACATTAGCTTGATTTGCTTGATAGCTTTGTTCGTGAGCTCGCTTAGCTAACACTGAGCCACGAGGCTGAGTCACTGCGCTAATATTGATATCTTTACTGTTATCATTAAAAGCCACCAAGTTATCAGGTATTTGCCTTGTTTTAGCTTGTTGTTGTTCACTAAATTCGGTGTAGCTAGTGGCGTAGTAAATGGGTGCCATAAATAGGCATTCAACTAGCATCTTATTGCGAAGTGTCAAAGCGATAGAGAAACAGTTTAATTGCTGTGTATCGAAAATATAAATTTGCGTTGCATTAGAAATGATATCGAGCAGCAGTTTTTTATCTGCGAGTAACTCATGAACTTGCTTATTAACAACGTTAAGCTCAGCGGCAGCGTCAATAGCTGTAAGCTCTGCACTCAACTCTGCGTTAGATTCGGTAGTGATTAAAGTAATTTTTACCGGCTTTAAACTACTGTAGATAGCACTTTTCGCATAAGTTCTTGCTAAATCTAACGCCGCGTCATTACTACCAAAAATAACCAAATGAACTTGGTCTTTTCCTTGAATATTAAGCAGTGGTAACGGCGAATGCTTGGCAAAAAGCTGCTCTGCTAGTAACTGGCTTTTACGCCAAAAGCGTAATTCAGTTCTGGTATTTTCAATAAATCGAGGGAGTTGTTTAAGTTGATCCGCTAATACCCGACTATGCAGATGTACAAAAACGGGCGCTTTCAAGTTGGGTAAGTTAGTAAGTACTTGCTGAGCAATAGTAATGTTATGGCTATCATCGCCACAACAGAAAAATACCGCCTCAGCATGCTGTAAATGAAACTTTTCAGCAACTGATTGATTAATATCACCAACATGCACAATCGCACCTTTTTGTTTCAGTAAGGCAATATGACTATTTTCAGGGTTACTTTCGATTGCTATAACTGATTTATTCGCAGCCAATGCAGATAGAGCAATGGCAGAACCTTTATTTCCCAAACCAATAACAAGCTGAAAATCAGAGCGAGGCCTCAGTAAATATACAATGAGCTGCTTTGCCCCATCAAAAATTAGATAAAAGAAAATTAATGCTGTCGTTAAGGGGGCTGCAAATCGAGCAAATTCAATGAAAGGGTTCATTTGATTGGTTTTATAAAGCTCTTGTGTCCAATCACCACTAAAAGCAAACAGGCCCGCAATTGCATATATATTGTTAGCTAAAGGTTCACTCCAGCGTGTTGTTTGCGATACACCAAACAGCCCCACCAACATAATGAACATAAATAAGCCGAACAGAAATAAAGTCGATTTCTTTTGTGAATCCATGGGCTACCTTGGGTTATTTTTATAGTTTATATTAGGAAATAATAACCCCTCAAAGCAGTTACCACCAGCAAGGCTTACTAAAGCCCACCCGATACGTCTATAAAACTGCCCGTTGTGAATGATGCTTGCCCACTTGCCAAAAAGTAAATTGCTGAGGCAACCTCATCAGCCTCACCACCACGCCCTAGCGGCAACTTAGATTTTAACCTATCGACTCGGTTTGCTTCACCGCCATCACGGTGCATATCGGTATAAATAAGGCCTGGCCTTACCGCGTTTACCCGAATACCTTTACTCGCGACTTCTTTGGCAAGGCCAATCGTGAAAGTATCAAGCGCTCCTTTGGATGCGGCATAATCTAAATATTCATTTGGCGAGCCTGTTCGCGACGCACCCGATGAAACATTGACAATACTGCCTTTGTCCATACGCTTTATTGCTTCTTGCGCACACAGAAAGGCGCCAGTAACATTACAACTTAAAATAGCGTTGATACGCTTAGCATCCATCTCTAATAACGGCGTTTGCGGCATCATCATCGCTGCGTTATTAACTAACACATCTAACCGCGAAACCTTAGCATCTAATTTAGCGAACATGGTGAGCACTTGCTGCTCATCGGCAATATCAGCTTGCAACAAATACGCATTCACGCCATAGGCTTTTAACTTATCAGCGACTTGATCTGCACTTGCTTGATCTGACTTATAGTTAATACACACATCATAGCCATGTTTAGCAAACAGCTTTGCTGTCGCTGCGCCTATACCGCGGCCGCCTCCGGTAATAAGAACCACAGGATTCGTGCTCACTCTGACTCCTTGAAAACTAACTTAAACTGCTCACACACCAACGGCATCTCAGGGTGACATTGATACTCTGTGCCTGCGAGCTCTCGCTGATAATAATCCCAATGTACACGCTGCCAGTACTCAAGGCTTTTGTCACCCTCGCCTTCTAATGCGGCGTAATCGGCGCTTATTTTATTATATGGGGTGATAGTTACAGAGACAGTTTCAATAATGCCGAGGGGCTGTCCCTGCCAATTGGTAAAAATGGCTAAATCACCAACTTCAGGAAGGGCTTCATTATTGGCTTTAAACCAATAAAGTGAAGGGGTTGTTGCTTGTTTTACGCCATTTAAAACTAATAATGCGCAGTCATTGGAATCTTGCTCATTGTCGCAAAAATGCCAACTTGGCAGTTCACTCACTGCGCGCCCTGATTGCTCATTAAAGCGAACAATCATTTGCACTATACGCTGCTCGTTACTTAATGGCTGCAACGACAGAAATCTCTACAAGGAGTGCATCGCGCGCCATTTTGGCCTCAACACAAGCACGAGCAGGTGCATGGCCTTGTGGTACCCATGCATCCCAAACAGCGTTCATCTGTGCAAAGTATTCCATGCTTTTCAGGTAAATTGTGGCGCTTAGCATGTGCTCTTTGCTACTACCCGCTTCAATAAGTAGCGCTTCGACCTTGTCTAGCATGGTTTGAGTTTGTTCGGTGATATCTTTTTCAGCATCAGCACAAACTTGGCCGCATAGGTATACAGTGCCGTTATGCTTAACGATGCGGCTCATACGCGCACCAGTTTTTAAACGTTCGATTGTCATAGTAAGAAATTAAAAAATTAACAGTGGCGCTAATTTAGCAAATCCACTGTTATATTTCGACGTTATTTGGCGAGTGAATACTGAGGTAGTGACTGCGCTGTTTATGTTCATCATATTCGATAACAGCAACCGCACCCGTATTGAAAATTGGCATATGACCAGGACTTAACTGATCAACTAAGTAACTAACAATGGGCATATGGGCAACGACCAACCAGGTATTGCAGTCTGGATGCATAGCAATCAAGGTTTCTAGGTAATCAGCAGCAATTTGCGGTACACCATCAGGGGTAATATCACTGCAGGTTTCGTTAAATTGTAACGAAATATGTTGCGTCGCATCCAAAGCAGTTTGTTGTGCGCGAATGTAAGGACTTACCAACAGAGCATCAGGTTTATGGTGTGTCGCTAACCACTGCCCCATTCGACTGGCTTCTTGGTGACCGGTCTCGGTCAGTTGTCTTGCTGCATCATCTGCTTGCATTGGCGTAGCTTCGCCATGGCGCATGATTAAGATTGTTTTCATAAAAAATCAACCGATTAAAGAATATAAAACAGTAGCCAGTTTGCTTGATTGTTCGCTATATTAGAATATCATCACTAGATACATTAAACATCCGCTTATGATATTCAGGTAGATTTTCGTAGCTCTGTCTTTTTTAGCTTTCCTGAAAATATCATCTGTTGTTAGGACATTAACGCACTCTTTCAGGAGCATCTTTTGAATATCAGCCGCAATGATAACAGAACATATCAACCCCTAACACTGGACAATGGTCTAAAAGTACTTTTAGTGCAAGACTTAGAGTCAACAAAATCAGCGGCTTCAATGGCTATTAACGCAGGCCATTTCGATGACCCCCTTGATAGGCAAGGTCTCGCGCACTTTTTAGAGCATATGCTTTTTTTAGGCACTGACCTGTACCCAGAATCGGGCGGATTTTCTAATTTTGTATCGCAATCTGGTGGCAACACCAATGCCTGGACTGGCACTGAGCACACTTGCTACTTCTTTGATATTAATAACCAACAGTTTGCTGAGGCACTGGCACAATTCAGTCGTTTTTTTATTGCCCCACTCTTAAATCCTAAAGAGACAACTAAAGAACGGAATGCTATAGACGCAGAATTTAAACTAAAAATAAAAGATGACGGCCGCCGTATTTATCAGGCTCATAAAGAAACTGTTAACCCAGCGCACCCTTTTGCAAAGTTTTCTGTCGGTAACCAGCAAACCCTCGCGGATCGTGAGGGCTGTATCAGTGATGAGCTACGTGCTTTTTTCGATAGCCACTATCAGGCTCAGTGGATGACACTGGTGATATGTAGCAATGAAGATATTGCGACCATGACCACCTGGGTAAAACTGTTATTTAGCGAAATTAAAGGTCAGCCAAAAAGTAAAGAGATCATAGAGCAGCCACTTTACCGTAAACAAGACTTAGGTAAGGTGCTGCATATTGAGCCACATAAACATATGCAAAAGCTCATTATTAGCTTTGCGATGCCAAAT
The DNA here is from genome assembly GCF_004208935.1 of Pseudoalteromonas sp. CO109Y. NCBI lineage: Bacteria > Pseudomonadati > Pseudomonadota > Gammaproteobacteria > Alteromonadales > Pseudoalteromonadaceae > Pseudoalteromonas > Pseudoalteromonas sp. CO109Y. Next base: position 225,859 of record NZ_SGPD01000017.1, on the reverse strand, counting down.
ATTGATGACTTTTACCGTCACAAAACCGTTAGTTTTATCGCTCACTTACTTGGCTACGAAGGCAAAGGTTCGCTGTACTCTATTCTAAAAGAGCAAGGCTGGATCAATGCCCTCTCAGCAGGTGGTGGCATTAATGGCAGTAACTTCAAAGATTTTAACGTAAGCATGGCGTTGACTGATGAAGGTATTGAATACTATGAAGATATCGTCGAAATGGTGTTTGAGTATATCTGCTTGATTAACCAAAACTGCGATAAATTGCCGCGCCTTTATCAAGACAAAAAGAACCTCTTGCAAATTGCCTTTGATAACCAAGAAAAAGCACGTTTAATTGATTGGGTTAGTAACTTAAGCATTAATATGCAGCATTACGATGAAGCCAACTATGTGCAAGGCGATTATTTAATGGAAGGCTTTAACCGCTGCGCTCATGAAATTGCCATGCAATGGCTAACACCTGATAACATGCGCTTGGTACTCATTCATCCAGGTGTTGAGCCTGAGCACACTACAGCTTGGTACAACACCCCATATAAAGTAGAAGACATCTCAGCAAGTTGGTTAGAAGCGCTTAGTGAAATAAACACGCCATTACCACAGATGTGCTTACCAAGTGCTAACCCATACCTCACAAAAGATGTTGAACTATTACCATTAGACGAGCCAAATAAATCACCTGAGCTTTTAGTCACACGAGACGGCTTTGATTTTTGGTTCAAACAAGACGCAACTTTCAGAGTAGCTAAAGGGCATTTTTACTTAGCAATGGATTCAACCTTTGCAATTAAAGATGTTAAACACATGGCCCTTACCCGCTTATTTGCAGACCTGTTTATGGACAGTGTTGCTGAGCAATTTTATCCAGCAGAATTGGCTGGCCTTAGTTATCACTTAACCTCGCACCAAGGTGGCTTAACCCTACATACTGCGGGTCTTTCATCGAGTCAGTTAGAGCTGGTTAATGAGTTACTTGAAGCACTCTTTAATGTTGAAATCTGCGCAAAACGCTTTGCTGAATATAAAAAGCAGCTCGTTAGACACTGGCGAAACAGCAATCAAAACAAACCTGTTAGTGAGCTATTTAGTATTTTGGGTGCGCAAATCATGCCTTGGAACCCAGAGCCTAATGCCTTAGCACAAGCTTTAAAAGATACGAGCTTCCATCAATTTAATTGCTTTAGAAATGAGTTTTTTAAAGCCTTGCACGTTGAGTCTTTTTTACATGGTAACTGGCAACGCTCTGATGCGCTTAAGTTCCAAAAGCAAGTGACTGAGCACCTAGATGACAGCACAACAATTATTGATTTAACGCGACCGCTAAACGATATAACCGAAGTAGATCAACAGCGCTTCACGTTAAATTGCAGCGATCATGCGATGGTGCTTTACTACCAAGCACAAACTGACGACACCATCGAAAAAGTACAAATGATGGTACTTAATCATTTAATAAATCAAGATTATTTTAATGAGCTAAGAACCAAGCAACAGCTCGGCTATTTAGTTGGTGCAGGCTATGCACCTTTCAATACCCGTGCAGGTATTGCTTTTTACGTGCAGTCACCTATGCATAGTGCTGATGAGATACTTCAGCGTCACCAGCAATTTATTAATAATTATGTGTCACAAGTAAACAACATTTCTGAGCAGCAATGGCTCGATACCAAAGCAGGTCTTGTTACACACATTGCTGAGAAAGATAAAAATTTACGCTTACGCTCACAGCGCCTATGGTTAGCTATTGGTAATCGCGATACTGAATTTAATATGCAACAACAGCTTTTAGAGGCACTTGATAAGTTAAGCCTTACTCAAATGCAGCAGTATATTACCGAAACGTTCAGTGAAAACAGGCCAAGAATAGAACTTTTAAGTGAGCCAAAGGCTAAAAAACAGCCAAAAGCAAGCCTTTCTTCGCATTCTCTTTGACTCGAACGCGAGCTTAGATTAGATTAATTGGTGCGATTTACGGTAATGCATTAATGATAAAAATAATAAAAATGATTTCTGCTTTTTTAACAATAAGTATGGCTGGGATTTTTTCAGCATCCGCCAGCCCCATAGAGCTTGAACAGAGCACCTTGCTGCTTATTCCAAGTGCTATTATGATGCTGTTATTGCCGTACCTATTATTTATAATTTTCAAATTAAAGCGCTCTCGAAAACAACTGCGTATTTCAGAACATCGCTTAAAAAGTACCGTAGAAGGCAGTGGCGATACCCTCTGGGATTGGAATATTAAAACCGGAGAAGTGCTGCGAATTAATGATAAATACACCTCAGATACAAACAGTAGCAGCGGCTTTCCTCCTAACCGCGAATTGATTCACCCACACGACTTACAACACGTTGAAACAGCCCTAAAAAAACACTTTGCCGAACACACCGCCTTTTTTGAAGCAAGTTACCGGATTAAAGACAGCCTCGGTCGTTGGCATTGGGTGCTGGATCGCGGCAAGATCATCGAAAAAGACGCAAACCTCAACCCTTTGCGTATGACAGGCACTGTAAGAGATATTTCTCAGCTTAAATCAACAGAAGCTCGTTTAAACCTATTCGCTAAATGCGTTGAGTCGCTAACTGACGCCATAGCCATTTTCGATAAAAACTTTAAGCTGGTTGACTTAAATCCAAGCTTCTTAACGCTATTTGGTGGTACCCGAGAGCAATATTTAAAGAAAGACTTTACCTTAAATGGCTATGACCAAAGCTATGTGGATGAAATTAAAGCCACAGTAAAAGCCACGGAGCATTGGCAGCAAGAGGTTAAACTTCGCAATGCGAAAAGGCAGCTGCTACCAATTGAAATTTCAATTGATGAAATCAAAAATGAGCACAACCAAATATGTAACTATGTCGTTGTGTTTTCAGATCAAACTGAGCGTAAAAAAGCCGAATCACAATTACATAATTTATCGAACAGAGACCGCACAACGGGCTTACCTAACCGAAACTTGTTTTTCACCAATCTGAAAAAACTCGCTAAGCAAGATAACCATCACGCTTTATTAGTGTTTGACCTAGATAACTTTAAAAAGATTAACGACTCTCTGGGTCACCAACTTGGTGATAGCTTGCTATCTAAGCTTGCGATGCGCCTTAATAAGTTAACCCGTGAAAAAGATGTGTTTTATCGCCTAGGCGGTGATGAGTTTGCACTGGTAATGTCGGGTACCAACGATATACATACCATCACTCGCATGGCAAAACTCTTTTTAGCCGCAATTGCCACCCCTTTTAATATGGCAGGTCATGAACTGGTGATCACCTCAAGTGTCGGTATCGTGCTGTTCCCTGAAGATGGCAATACCCCAGAGCTATTACTTAAAAATGCAGATACTGCCATGTATCACGCAAAGAAAAAAGGCAATAGCTATCTGTTTTTCAACGACACTATGAACCGTGAAGCAGTTAAACGCTTACAAATCGAAAACTTAATGCGTTACGGCCTAAAAGAAGATCACTTTGAAGTGTATTACCAACCGAAGATGAATATTCGTACAGGTAAACTCGATGGTATGGAAGCACTTGTTCGCTTTATTACCCCGAAAAAAGGGGTAATCAGCCCTGGAGTGTTTATTCCTATTGCAGAAGAAACTGGGCAAATAATCGAAATTGGTGAAGTTGTTTTAAATAAAGCATGCCGCGATGTAAAGGCATGGATAGATCAAGGCTTATTCAACGGTCGTGTTGCTGTGAACTTATCGGCTAAGCAGTTTAGCTTACCTGATTTAACCACTCGTATTGATGTGATTTTGCAAAAGAATGAACTGCCCTCTTACTTCCTTGAACTTGAAATCACCGAAGGTACGGTTATGGACGACCCTAACGAAGCAATTGCAGTCATGCGTTCACTCAGTGCTCGTGGTATTCACCTTGCGATGGATGACTTTGGTACGGGTTACTCTTCATTAGCCTATCTTAAGCAGTTCCCGCTTAATACCTTAAAAGTTGATAAAGCCTTTATTGATGATATGCAATCAGAGCGTGGCCGCAATATGGTTGACTCAATTGTGACCATTGCCCATAACCTTGATTTGCATGTAGTTGCAGAAGGGGTTGAACAAGCCGAACAAGTTGTGATGTTAGAGCAGTTAAAATGTCAAACGGTTCAAGGCTACTATTACTCTAAGCCACTGTCTCAGCCAGAGTTTACAGCCTTCCTACAAAAGCAACTCGATAAATCTGCGCCGAGCCTGTTAAAAACAGCAGAAATTTAAGGTCGCCAGCCACAAGATTGGCGGCCAACATGGCGCACAAAAGCGCGGCGATAATGCACGTTAAATAAACACCAAGCGACAGGCCCAAGCACTCCACCTAACAGCATCCAACGCTTTACCGGCATTCCTTTAGATAGAGACTCTAAATACATCACCAAAATAAACACACAGCTCAAAAATACAAATAACACACAGCACCTCATTAAAATCAGCGGCAGTGTACATAATTTCAGCAAACTTTAAAACTTCACTCATGCTATACCCTCTATAAGGCTTATTTATACTGACCTTTATGGTAGTTAACCTTACTTTCTAGGCTGTTGAAATGATGTACAAAAACCAGCCTCACTGCTATTATCGGTACGTGCAATTTGCACAAAGGAATATACAAAAATAATTATGAGGAATCGTTATGTCTGAAGAATCAGCTAACATCTATGAAGCGCCAGAAGCTGAGCTTACTCAGCAAAATACCGGCGGTAATAAACCTATTTTAAACTTTGACCGCTTCTCTGCTTGGGGCGTGTTCTTTTTAAGTCTTATCACATTGGGTATATACGCAATTTACTGGCTAGTAAGCCGCACAAACAAAGCAAACGCGCTTGCCAAACATCAAGTTAACCAAAACCTAGTTTATGGTTACATTGCCCTTTACGTAATTAACATTGCAGTAGCGTTTACATCAATACCTGAAGTATTTTCTTCTATAATCTCAATTATTACTTTTATTGTTGGCCTAGTATTTATTTTCTCGTTACGTGCCTCACTTAAAGAGCTAATCAATGAAGGCAGTAACGAACCAGTGCATTTAAGTGGCATACTGACATTTTTCTTTTATGCTATTTATTTCCAATACAAAATTAATGAAGCCATTGATAATCAAAAATAATCGTTCCGTTATTTTCCTAATAAAAAAGGCATTGAATTCAATGCCTTTTTTATTGTCTGTTGCTATTAGGTTATTACAATGCCCCGGAGTGCTTCACATTTAAATAAGTGTTAAGCACATGCGGTAGCAGCTGCTCAGGGTTACAGTCTATGGCTATTACACCTTGTTTTTTTAGCTTCGCCATATTGGCTTTATGTGAATTTAGTAGTGCTAATGCTGCACAATAGCTGGTTGCATCTTCGTACTTTTCAATAGGCTCATCGAGCACCTCATTTACAGCACGGTTATTAATATTGATAAGTGCCACTAGGTGGTGTTTTTGTAATAACTTTATTGCAGGCATCAACTCCTCAATGCTTTGCTCATCAAGGGTGGTGACTAATAACACTAAAGAACGTTTACTGCGTTTAGCGATTAATTGGTTTACAGCCACTAAATAGTCACTGCTGCTCTTATCTGGGTATAGATCATAAAAGTGATTCATCACCCTTGATACATTTTGTGCGCCTTTTACATCGGGTAACCAGCGCAAGTTTTGGTTAAAGCTTTGCATGCTAAACCAATCACCTTGCTTTAAAACTGTATGCGACAGCAGTAGCAATGCATTTAAAGCATGATCAAAGTGACTACCTTCATTAGCTTCAATGGCCATTTTTTTAGAAGCGTCGAGCATCACTATGACGTGTTGATTTTGCTCTTCTTGATACTCACGAGAAATGAGTTTTCGACGCTTACTGGTCGCCTGCCAGTCTATCTGTCTAACACTATCACCTTGGCGATATTCACGTAATTGCTGAAACTCGATACCATCACCGCGCTTTTTAGTGAGCTTTAAGCCTGAAATAGGCTTATTCACTACGCCATTTAAATGCTGCTTTGAAGTAACCCGGCTAAAATCTGGATACACTTTTAATTGAATTGCTTGCACAGCTAACCAGTTTGTTTGCCAAAGGCCAAATGGCGACCCTACCCTAAGTTCAATGGCGCTGATCTGGGCATCACCTCGTTTGTGAGCGCGTAATGTAAAGCTTTGCTTTACTTGTTGCATTGCATCAATAAACACCGTTTGCTGTGGCTTTTGCAGCTCAATAGCATTACTTAAATGAACACTGACATCTAGCATGGTCGCATGCTTCGCTTTGTTTTTAATCACTACCTGCAATGCTTGGCGGCGATACAAAGCCATGTTGAGATTCGTTTGTGCACTTACTTCAAGTAAAGGCTCTGACTTCGCCGCCATATAATCTATAAATGCGACCAATAAAGGCACTAAGAGCAAGACCGTTAGCACTAAGCTGTCAACTGATGCAATGGCACAGACAAGCAACAATAACAGCAACAAAGCTGTTAATTGTACTAAGCGTTTTGCAGGCCTATGCTTGATGCGTTTCATGAGCGTGGCGCTTCAACACTGGCTAAAATGGCATTGATCACTTCATCGAATGACACCCCTTCCAACTCCAAATCAGCCGATAAAATTAATCGGTGTCTTAAAATATTCACTGACACTGACTTCACATCATCTGGGGTTACAAAGTCACGGCCATTCATCAATGCCATTACTTTTGCCGCTTTAATGATATTAATTGAGGCACGTAACCCTGCGCCATGCAATACGCCTTGCCAAGTTCGTGAACTACGCACGATATCGACGGCATAATTCAGTATTTGTTCGTCTACTAAGATATCTGCACAAAGCTGTTTAATTTCCGCAATTCGATTAGCATCCAATACCGCAGGGAGCTGCTCTACTTTGGTTTCATTAGAGACAATTTGTGTATTTAGTTTTAAAAGCTCAACTTCCGATTCATGAGAAGGAAAACCAAGCTCCACTTTCATCATAAAACGGTCTAATTCAGCCTCAGGCAGTGGGTACGTCCCTTCTTGATCTAATGGGTTTTGAGTAGCTAATACCATAAACGGTGAATCAATAGATAATGACTCGCCATCAATGGTGATTTGTTGCTCTTGCATCACCTCAAGAAGAGCTGATTGCGTTTTAGCTGGTGCACGGTTGATTTCATCAGCCAGCAAAATATTAGTAAATGCTGGGCCTTTTTTGATATTAAATTCACCTGATTTCATATCATACAAACTATGGCCAACAACATCTGAAGGCATTAAATCAGGTGTAAACTGCACGCGCGAAAAGTCTACATTTAAGCTTTTTGCTAAGGCTCTAACCAGTAGCGTTTTACCAAGCCCTGGAACCCCTTCAAGTAACACATGACCACCCGCAAAGAGCACCGTAAGCACATCTTCAACAATGGCATCTTGACCAACTAACACACGCGAAATGTTATGCTTTACTTGTTTTACTGCATCAGCTGCCTCAACTAAGCTCATGCGATTAGTGTCTAATTCCGTGCTCATAAGGCATTCCTTAATTGTTTATATCGTTTTATATATTCTGTTCGTTGTTCTTTGGACTCAGGCAACTTGCTAGCAAGCAACTCAGCCACCTGTTGTTTTTCAAAATGAGTTAAATTAGCGATGATCTGCGCCTGCTTTTCAGCACTAAGCATCTTAAAGTTAGGCACTCGCGACTCTACTTTGGCGTAAAAATCTTTCTTGAGTGCAGTAAATAACACGGCTTCGTGACCATGCTCTGAATAGAAATTTGCTACTGCACGAATATGCTGATTAAAGCTGGTTTTTATATCGAAGTCAGGAGCATAAGAGCGGCCGATGCGACTACTGATATGCCACACTGCAAGCACAATTAATAACAGCAACGTCACCACAAATTGCCAGCTCCAGTGCCATAACTTGGCAAACCAATTTGGGTAAGTTAGATAAGGTACATAGGTTACTTTTTCAGCCCCTTTACTTAACCAAAGTAATAAACTGCCATGATCCAGATGGCGAAGTCGGTAATTGGTAAAAGGTAACAGCGATGGCATCACAATGACCCTACCTTGACCAAATGCAAAGTCACACATCAAGGTATCGCCGTTATCATTGTTGATACTCACACCGGGGCAGTTTTCAATAAAAAAGGCACGGCTTAGCTCAAGGTCAAGCTGAGTGTTTTCATCAATTGATAAAGTACTATTTTTATTCCCTTCTTTGAGCATCGCAAAGTCATATTCAAACACATCTTCTTGGCTTTCTACATTGATGCCAAGCTGACTAAAAAATACGGTGCTATCAATTGCCAGCTCATCACGTTGCCTGTTTAATACATAAATTAAACGTCCGCCATCAGCGACCCAATCAGCAAGCTGTACATCTAACTGGTAAGAGTCAGCAAGCACCGCCTCATCCAAAATTAAGATACTTTGTGGGTCTATGTTTAACTCATCACTTTGTGCTTGCTCTGCCAAGCGTTTGTTTTTATTCCAATCGATACCATTGGCTTTAAGTAGCCGCTTAGCCATCGTAAAGTTATCTCTTGCTACATCACTATGAAAGCCAATTTCTATTTCTTTTTTCTGCCAATCTAAAGAAGCAATACCAGCAATAACAAATAAGCTAAACACCACTAGCACCGCTATGAGCACAACCTTAAGCTTCATGGGCTTGCTCCTTAGTCTCTGTTGTCATTGCCGTAATTTGCTCTGTCAGCTCAATAAAGTCGATATCAGGGGTTTTATGGCCCCAAGCAACCGTAACCCACGCAGAAAATAAGCGGGCAAAAATTGCTTGCCCTTGATTTGGCACCCTAGCATCGATTGCACGTTTACATTCGCGCTCAGTCATCGAGCGGTGCAAGCGCACTTCATGTTGTTGCTGCGCCCAACTCAGCGCATGATGAAGCAAATACGCCAGCGCCAAGCGGTGCTCACCTTGCTCAAAACATTGCTTTGCAGCGGCAATTAAATCTGTAGGTAAATCCTTATTTTTAATTTCTGCAAATAAGGTTGGGATAACAGACTCTTCATTCACTTTACTGCGCTCAGGCAAGCTTAAGTTGGCAAAAAAGCCACGCTTTTGCATCAGGTAATAAACTAGCCAAATAACTAATAAACCGACCAATACCCAAACTAACACGCCAAACACTTCGCCAATGGCAGTAAACACATCGATAAGCCAAGACCAATCACTATCTGATGAACTCGCTTTTGCTTCGATATTTGGCACCCAAGTAGTCTCAGTTTCGATGACATTAGGCTCATTATAAAGAGCAGTAACTTGCTCTTTTACTGCTTGCTTATCGATTTGCTCTGCATAGCTTGTTGATGGTTGCAGCGAAAACGTTGTAAGTATAAGTAGTGCTACAGCACTGACTACGCCTGCAAGACGGGTGCGAATATTTTTAAATGCCAGCTCTATATCCCAGCCTTCTAATTCAACTCGACGGTGTAAATAAGCAAGAAATCCACCGGTAACAAATAACGGTGCGACTAACGAGATACTGATGATATAAATAAAGTTAAACGCTATCTCAACCCAGATTGGCGCTTCGAGTATTTGGTACATGGCTTCTTGTGCAGAGAATGAATGGGGCACAAGTGCAATTGTCAGTGCCGATATTCCCATCAATAAGATAAACTCAAAATGTACACAGAACAGCATCCACAATGTCTGCTTAGGCTTAGTTGAAGCAAACAACACCTGCTTACGCTTAGTTTTGCGCTCACCTGATAGTCGTTCAAGTTGCTCTACAGGGGCTAAAAATGCTCTGTTTGGGCTGAGCCTAAAAACGGTTAAATGCGCCAACATATCAGTCATTTTTAACTGCTTGAGTGACTTTAAGCTACTCATTATGTTGACTGGCTGATTGAAAACCGCTTTTGACATGTAATCGAGTAAAGGTCGCTCAAATACAGGTTTAAGCCACCAAACAACAAAGCCACCTATGCCCCAGCTTAATAAAAAGCCGACAATCAAAAATACGGGTACTACCATCATCAAATACAAAGAGACCAATGCCACAGCATGCTGCTTAACTAGCAACACTGTTAAATCAAAGGTTTCGTAAGCACTGCGTTTGCGAGGATTGAAGCTAAGACGATTAAGCTCCATAGCGCATTCCTCTGTATAAGCGAAAAATGACATAAGCCCAGCAACCGCTGCCAACTAAATATTTAACTTCGTTAGCAATATCACGGGGTGACCAAAATGCTTCGATAAAAGCGGCAATGACTAACATCAAAAATGCGCCAACAATCAGTGGAAGCGCTTTTTGTGCAGCCTGTTTCATCGCATATGCGCGGGTATACTGTCCAGGGTTTAACAAGCCGTAACCTATTTGACACCCGGCCGCTGAGGCAATAATGATAGCGGTTAACTCAAACGAACCGTGGGTTATTACAAACGAGAAAAATGGCCCTTCAAATCCAACATTTACAATGTGAGCTGCAACGGCACCAAAATAAAAGCTATTGAACAATAGGAAAAAAGCAGCGCCAACACAGAACAGTACGCCACCTGCAAACATCTGAAATGCAATGCCAATATTATTGTAGATATAGACCCCGAACATCATCAGATCTTGCGATGCGCCGCGCTCAGCCGATTGAACGCTACCACTAGGGTTATACATTTGTTCGATATTAAGTACTGTGCCTTGCCCTAAAAATGTATACGCAGCATCAGGGTCAATTGTCACCCAAATAAAAGCAATTAAGGCCAACCCCCAGAATGCCAATAAGTTAATACCAAGCATTAAACGATTTTCATACAGTGCACGCGGAAATGCCGTGCGGGCCACATGCCATATTTCAGAAAATTGATTGCTTCGAGATAAATAAAGGCGCTTCTGCCCTAACTGCACCAGCCTGTTTATTTGCTCAATCAACACTGGACTATATTGACGACTTTGCGCAATGGCTAAATCATTACAAACTTTGCGATACAAGTTAGGGAAATTAACAGGTAAAGACTCTGCACTATTTTGTTCACAAAGCGCTTCAAACTCATCCCAACTGACACTATTTGATTTTACAAATTGAGTTTGCTTCATTGCTTACCCTCCTGCTGCGGGTAATCGCTATCGTGTTGAACTTGACCAGCAAAGTGGCGTGCATAGCTAACGAGCTGCGCCTCAATCTCATGCTCTGCGCCAGAAAACGGTGCAGCTAAGATAGCTGCCAACTCACGGCGCCTTGCATCAGATAATTCATCATGACGCTCTGCAAAAGCAAGCACAGCTAATTGCTCTTCGGTGGTTAAGCTAATGGTAGGAATATGCACTTCACCTTGAGATAATTCAGGGCGCGTAGCTAACTCATCGTCGTAAATGACCATGGTGCCTGCAGCCCAATCACCAATGCGTTTAAAACGGTTGTTAAACAACATAACCACAAGGCCTAAGAAATAGCCTATAGGTAGCATATCGGCTGGGCGTAGTAAGTTACGCACTACAATTTGCGAAAAGCTTGCCGGTAAACCATTGTCTTGCACAACACGGATTTTAAGGCGTTTTTTACCCGGCGTTTGGCCACTTTCCATTTCAAACAGGATGTTATAACCCCATGAAACTAAAAAGTAAGCAATTAATATAAGTCCCTGCCCAGCATCGCCAAAAAAGGCAAATACAGTACCTACAGCAAGTAAAACCAAACTACGGATAATAAAATCGATAATGTAGGCATAGCTTCGGGCAACAACGCCAGCGGGAGTAATGGCGATATCAACGCCTTCGGGGAGTTTGATGTATTCTCTGTTTTCCAATCCGTGGTTCAACATTAATCTACTACTGGTATTTATTATTGTTTTCGTAAGCCAATAATAATGCGCGTTTTTCGTTCCTTTTTCAATGAATTTTGTTATGAGCGCGTTACAAATAAAACAAAAAAACCGGCTATAAGCCGGTTTCTAAAAGGGTACAGAGTTATTTTTCTGCGCGACCCATAAATTTATGCTCAACGGTATTAATACGAATACGGTCGCCTGTTGAAATATGCTCAGGAACTTGAATCGTTAAACCCGTTGTTAAACGCGCAGGCTTTGAACGTGCACTTGCTGAAGCGCCCTTGATTGAAGGGTCAGTTTCTTCAACTACAAGCTCAACACTCGATGGTAAATCTAAGCCAACTGGCGAGCCATCAATCACAATAACGTGAAGACCTTGAGTTTCTTCATTAACGAATAAAACCTCTTCGCTGATCGCTTCTTTATTTAGGTTATATGGCGTGTAGTCTTCGTTATCCATGAAAACATACTCTTCACCGTCAATGTAAGAGAACATAGCTTCACGACGAATGAGATCAGCAAGCTTTAGCATGTCGCTGTCTTTAAATGTTTCATCAACTTTACCGCCTGTTACCACATCGTATAAACGCATGCGGTATAAACTGCCACCAGCACGACCTTGTGGTACAGAACGTTGAATATCTTTAACTACTAAAACACGGCCGTTATGCTCGATAGCGGCGCCTTTTTTAACTTCACTTGCCTTAGGCATGGGTGTATTCCTATCGTTTTTTGATGACAGAAATTTACCACGTAATGGCTTTTGTTCAATAAAAATTTACAGTTTTGACTGGCAGCCGTTATTTATTCGATTTTTCAGCAAATTATGACAATAGTTGTCTCAAAACTACGAAAAAGCTGCTATCTTTATAACTACGAAAAATGACTTCAAGGATTGGATCATGAATCAACACACAGTACACGAGTATTTAATGAAAAAGCCATTGGTGATGATCACCCAACCATTTGGCCAAGATGTCGACGTTTACAAGGTGAATCATAAAATGTTTGCCACCCTTGCCGAGGGCAAAGAAGGCCAAACAGACGATGAGGGAAACCTTGTATGGTGGCTAAATCTGAAATGCGATCCAGATGAAGCCCAAGCACTGCGTGATATTTTCCCGTCGGTGATCCCGGGTTATCACATGAACAAACGTTTATGGAATACGGTTATTTTAGACGGCACCGTACCACAAGGAGAGATCGAACGAATGATTGATAATTCGTTTGATTTAGTGGTTGCGAATATGCCAGAAAAAGACAGAAAAGCGATTGAGCTTCATCTGTAAAATTGCGCACTGATCACGCTCTGTGATCAGTGCAACTTAAATGAAAATGATGATCGGTATACAAAACACCGCCAATAGCATACGCATCTAGCTGCTTATCGACTAACTGAAAACCACATTTCTCAAGTACTTTTTCTGAACCGATATTACCCTCGGTGACAACCGCTTTAAATTCACGTACCGCATGTTCTGATTTGGCGTAATCAAGCACTGCTAGCAAAGACTCTGTGGCATAGCCACGACCATGAAAATTAGGCAGCAACAAATAACCGACTTCTTGACTATCTGGCACTGTTGATGAGGTAAACCCAGTTACCCCCACCTCTTTACCAGTACTGGTTTCAACAATAACTAAACAAAGTGGTGAATTCGAATTTGGCTGCCAAGGCTTTAAGCGTTCATTAAACTTAGCTCGCAACTGCGCCTCTGAGGGCTTATCGAAGCATTTAGCTATAACTTCAGCATCATTATGCAAAGTATAAAACAATGGCCAATCATCGGCATTTAACAGCCGTAATGTTAATCGCGCAGTGGTGAGAGTCATGGTGATTAATCGCTAAGTAAATAAACCTAGTTATAACAAACTGATTTCGTGAGTTAAATACCACTTATGGCCAATATAGAAGAAAAAAGCCCCGCTCAATGAGCAGGGCTTTTAAAATTAACTAATTTAAAGAATTAGCTTTTAGTCGTTTCTGTATCGGCATCTTCTGACGCTTGCTCGTCTTCAACCACTTCTTTGGTTACTTCAACCGGATCGACAGGCGTAGCTTCAACTACTGCCGGCTCTTCGCTTTCTGCTTGGTAAAAACGACCACCTTTTTCAGCCATTGCTTTTAACGTATCGCAAGGTGTGAAAATTGGGTTGTAGTTAGCAAAAGTCGCCATTTCAGAGCTCACTTGTGCTGCACCCAGTTTATCCATATAGCTAAATGGACCGCCTAAGAATGGTGGGAAACCAATACCAAAAATAGCACCAATATCACCATCACGCGGGCTTGCAATAATGCCATCATCTAAACAGCGCACCGCTTCGTTTAGCATTTGCGCAACACAACGTTTAGCAATTTCGCTCTTGTTTAAACGAGGTGATGGCGTAACACCAAGTAGCTCGTATACTGACTCATCCACTTTTTTATCTTTCTTGTCGTAAAGATAAAAACCACGGCCAGTCTTACGACCTAAACGCTTAGAATCGATTAAGCGATTAAAGGCATCCGGGGCTTTAAAGCGATCGCCCAATTCTTTTTCAAGGATTGGCGCAATTTTAGAACCGATATCAATCCCTACTTCATCAAGAAGCGCTAAAGGCCCTACCGGGAAACCAAACTCAACCAATGCTTGGTCAATCTTTTCAATCGGCTCACCTGCTAGCAGTAAATTAGCCGCTTCATTTACATAAGGCGCTAAGATACGGTTTACATAGAAGCCAGCCATATCTTTAACCACAATTGGTGTTTTACCTTGCTTACGGGCAAAGTTAACAACGCGTGCGATAGTCTCTTCAGACGTACCTTCATGTGGAATGATCTCAACAAGTGGCATTTTCTCAACAGGTGAGAAGTAATGAAGACCAATTACATTTTCTGGGCGTGCTGCATCAGCAGCAATTTGTGCAATTGGTAATGATGAGGTATTACTTGCAAAAATCGTGTTGCCTTGGCACTCACGTTCTACATCAGCCACCATACCTTGCTTTAAAGCAAGATCTTCAAACACGGCTTCGATAACGATATCAATGTGTTTAAAGCCGCTGTAATCGGTGGTACCGGTAATGCGGTTCATGGTTTGTTGTAGATCAGCTTTAGATAAAATACGACGCTTTTGCTTTTTATCTAAAATCTTATAGCTGTAGTTCATTGCATTGCTGATGCCCTTTTCAGCCACATCTTTAATGCGCACTGGAACACCCGCTTTTACAGCACTAACATGGGCAATACCCGCGCCCATGAGGCCGCCACCTAATACAGCCGCTTTAGCGATTGCTGGGGCATCATCATTACGCCACTCTTTTTTCATTTCAGTGGTTGCAAAGAAAATACCGCGTAATGCTTTTGACTCATCACTCATTACCAGCGTGGCAAAGCCTTCAGCTTCAGTTTTGTATGCTTTTAACTGATCAAGTTCAACACTTGCACGAACGGCTTTAATAATGGCTAAAGGTGCTGGGTAGTGACCGCCTGTTTTCTTCAGCACGTTTTCTTGTGCTTTTTTAAAAATAATATTGCGACCAAATGGGTTTGACTCAAGTAATTGACTTAAACGGTCTAGCTTAGGTTTAGTAGCCTTCGCCTTACCTTTCAGAGCAAACTCTTTAGCAACGTCAAGTAATACACTGTGTGGTACACAGTCATTTACTAAGCCTGTTTTCTTCGCTTGCTTAGCACGCACTTGCTTACCGGTAAGCATCCACTCAAGTGCTTTTTGCAAGCCAACTAATTTAGGTAAACGTTGAGTACCGCCACCACCAGGTAATAAGCCTAACTGTACTTCTGGCAAACCAAGCTTAGTGATATCGCTGTCTGAACACACGCGATAATCACAAGCTAAAGCAAACTCTAAACCGCCACCCAATGCAGCACCATGAATAGCACTCACTGTTGGGAAAGGCAGCTTTTTCATATCGAAAAATGCTTGCTGACACATTTCGCTTAACGCTAATGCATCTTCACGGCTATTGGCACTATCAAGCATTTTAATATCAGCACCGGCGATAAAGTTATCGCTTTTACCACTGATAAATACCATGCCTTTTACTGCTTGCGCTTGTGCGTCTTTAAGTAAGGTTTTTAAATCTTCTGCAAAACTGCTGCGCAGGGTGTTCATTTTCTCACCCGGCACATCAATGGTTACAACGGCTACGCCGTCATCTGCCACTGATAAACTAAATACTGAATCTGTCATTACGCACTCTCCAATACAAAGGCTGCGCCTAAGCCACCCGCTGCACACGCAGTCGTAAGCGCTAAGCCGCCACCGCGACGATTAAGTTCATGTAAGCTTTGCGTGATCAGGCGCGCACCTGTTGCCGCAAATGGGTGACCGTATGCAAGTGAGCCACCTAATACATTGAACTTGTCCATGTTAATTTCGCCGATCGCTTTGCTGCGACCTAGCTTTTCTTGTGCAAATTTATCTGACGCAAACATCTTCATATTAGCCAGTGTTTGCGCTGCAAATGCTTCATGCATTTCGATTAAATCTAAATCAGCTAATGTGATACCTGCTCTATCTAGGGCAATTGGCGTTGAGTGCGCCGGACCCATTAGCATATCTTCATGTACACCAATTGCTGAGAAAGCAAAACTGCGTACATAACCTAGAATGTCGTAACCCAATGCTTTGGCTTTACTCTCACTCATCATTAATACCGCAGCGGCACCATCAGTTAATGGCGTTGCGTTAGCTGCAGTCACTGAGCCGTGCTGACGGTCAAATACTGGTTTTAATTTCGCGTAGCCTTCAACCGTTGAGTTATGACGAATGTTATTATCTTGCTCAATAAAGCTCTTATAAGGTGCAACATGGGCAGTCATTACTTCGTCTTTCAGTTTACCATCAGCCCACGCCTGACTTGCAAGGGTGTGTGAACGATGTGCTAAGGCATCTTGATCTTCACGGCTGATGCTATGTGTTTTCGCCATTTGCTCAGCCGTTTGACCCATAGATAAGCCAGTAGAGTACTCAGCGACCGCAGGCGGTACAGGAAGTAAATCTTTTAGACGTAGTTTAGAGAAAATCTTTAATCGCTGACCAAGCGTACGTGCTTTGTTTAAATCAACAAGGCTGCCCGCTAATTTTTTACTAACACCAATAGGTAATACAGACGATGAGTCAGCACCACCAGCGATACCTACTTGCACTGAGCCTGCCATAATTGACTCGGCTACGTTAGCAATGGCTTGGAAACTTGTCGCACACGCACGCGAAACAGAATAAGCATCAACAGAAACAGGCATACCCGTACCTAATACGATTTCACGGGCAATGTTTGGCGCTTCTGGCATTTGCACTACTTGTCCAAATACAAGTTGGTCAATTTCAGATTTATCAAAGTTAAGTCGTTCAAGCATTTCGTTGACAACTAACTTACCCATATCAAGGGCTGGTACATGATGGAATGCTGTGGCTTGCTTTGCGAATGGCGTTCGCAGGCCGCTAACGATAGCGATACGATCGCCTTTTGCTGTTTTAAGTATATTTTGCTCAGACATTTATGCTCTCCCGCTGACAGGTCTGACCTGTTTGTTTTTCCTGATTCTAAAACAACCCGTGTACGAATGCCAATAGTAAGTTTTCAACCATAGGCTTTTTTCGGCCTATTTACAAAAAAACACCGTATTTATATGGTAGGCTAAAAATCCTTAAAAAATAACGAACTATTTGAGGATTTTGTGTCTAACACTTGTGTTATAACTTTTGAATCCTTATAACTTGTTAATAGCGCCCCACCACGGTACCGCGCAGAGAATTTATCGGTACTGAATATAACGCATTGGCGCATAACAAAAACAATTTTTGACTCACGCTTTTAGGACAGTCTTTTTATTATGGCAGTTAACGCATTTTCACAATTAAAATCATATCTAGACACGCAAATTATCGGCCAACCACAATTAACTCAAGCACTGTTAATCGCAATTTTGGCAGATGGCCACTTATTAGTTGAAGGCCCTCCGGGTCTTGCGAAAACGCGTGCAGTCAATGCCTTAGCGAAAGGCGTTGAAGGCAGTTTCCAACGTGTGCAATTTACCCCAGACTTATTACCTGCAGATGTAACTGGTACCGATATTTATCGCCAGCAAACCAGTGAGTTCGTATTTGAAAAGGGCCCGTTATTTCATAACCTAATTTTGGCTGATGAAATTAACCGTGCTCCTGCTAAAGTGCAATCTGCTCTTCTTGAAGCCATGGCTGAACGCCAAGTAACGGTTGGTAAAAACACCTATCCACTGTCTGATCTATTTATGGTTATGGCAACCCAAAACCCGCTAGAACAAGAAGGCACATACCCACTACCTGAAGCTCAGCTTGACCGCTTCTTATTGCATTTGAGCATTGATTATCCGGGTGCTGAACACGAATTAGATATCCTACGCCTAACCCGTGGCGAGGCTATTTCTGATATGCAGGCAACGACACAACAAATTAGTCAAAGTGAGCTATTTGCTGCCCGTAAAGCGATATTAGGTTTGTATTTAGCTGAGCCGCTTGAGAAATACCTAGTACAGTTAATTGTTGCCACTCGTGAAGCAGCTGAGCTTGATGAGCAACTTGGTCGCTGGATTGAATATGGCGCAAGCCCACGTGCAACCATTGCCCTTGATAAGTGTGCCCGCGCGCATGCTTGGCTTGAAGGCCGTGACTTTGTTGCCCCAGATGATATTCAAGCAGTGCTGCATAATGTATTGCGTCACCGTATTATCTTAAGTTACGAAGCACAGGCCGATGGCATCAGTAAAGACGATGTGATCAGCCGTATTTTAGAATTGGTGGCAGTGCCATAAGCTATGTCGAGCCAATTTGATACAGCGGCGTGGTTAGCAGCGAGTCATAGTCAAGGCGTCAATTTATCACTCAAAGAGTTGATGTATTACAAAGCCAAAGCTCGCTTGCTAGAACTTGCGCCCAAAGTAAAAATCAAAAACAGCTTAGCTGGGCAATACCTTGCACCTCATAAAGGGCGTGGTATGGAGTTTGCCGAGGTGCGTCATTATCAAGCCGGTGATGACATACGCTCTATCGACTGGCGTGTTACTGCACGCACTGGCGAAACCCACACTAAGCTGTTTCAAGAAGAAAAAGAACGCCCTGTTTTTGTATTTACCGACTTTTCTAACTCGATGCTGTTTGGCTCAAAGTTACTGTTGAAGTCAGTGCAAGCAGCGCACATTAGCGCATTGGTTGCTTGGTCGGCGTGTCAACGAGGTGATCGCATTGGTGGCTTGGTGTTTAATCAGCAAGGTCATCACGAATTAAAACCGACCTCTCGAGAAAAAGCAGTGTTAAAGCTTTGTCACAACTTATGTGATATTCACAGCCAGGCTCTGACTAATATCGATAAAACAGCCACCAGCTTATTTAGCGAAAACCTTAAACGCCTTAATCATTTAGCAAAACCAGGAAGCTTGGTTTATATCGTTTCTGATTTTAGTGCCCTTGATGAAGCCAGCTTCAAACAACTTGAAATGCTGAGCAGGCACTGTGAATTGATTGGCTGCCATATTAGTGATCCGTTCGAGCATCAATTACCAGCTTTCAAACAAACGGTGACTGTGTCGGCGAATGGCCAAGAACTTGCTTTACCACTAATGGATAAGCAATTTCGCGAGCGCTTTGCCAAGTCAGCTGAAGAGTCGTTTTCTAACAGATTAAAACGCTTACAAAAATCTGGGCTTAGTTTAATTTCATTCAGTGCAGCCACTCCTCTTGAGCTGCAATTAGTGAGAAAGTAACAATGCAAAAAAATCCGCTAGATGGCTTACATGATGTCATTGCACCGACCGAGGTTGCATGGTGGCCACTTGCTCCAATTTGGTGGCTGATCATTGCCTTAGTTGGTTCGTTATTAATTATCGGCTTAGTGCTTTTATATAAAAACCAGCAATTTAAAAAAGCCAAAAAACAAGCCATTAAGTTAAGTAAAACCCTTAGTGATGATGACGCGCAAGAGCTACACATTATTTTAAAACGCTTAACTCGTCATTATTACAGCAGTCAGCTTGCTTCTCAGCCCTTGGCAAAGTGGTCTGAAAGTTTATCGAAACTGAGTGGCGATAACTTTAGTTACGACGAATTGATGCCGCTTTATCAACAACAAAGTAATAATGCTGAGCTCGGGGCTAAATTACGCAGTGCCATTAGCAACTTTAAACTCAAGGAGCCAATTAATGTTTGAGTTTAGTTGGCCATGGTGTTTTGTGCTTTTACCTCTGCCTTGGATATTAAGCCGCTTTATGCCGTTAAAGCAGCAAGGGCAGTTACGTTTACGTATTCCGGGCTTTGCTAAGCTTGGCTTAAATAATCAGGCAGTACAGCAACATAGTCGCAAAGTTTCATTGCTCGAATGGGCTGTTTGGGTCTCTTTAGTTGCCGCTATTGCAAACCCAACTTGGCTTGATGAACCTATCACGCTGCCTAATGAAGGCCGCGATATTATGCTGGCGGTGGATTTATCTGGCTCTATGACAGAGCAAGATATGGCCTACCAGAATCAATATGTTGATAGGCTTACCATGGTAAAAGCTGTACTCAGTGACTTTATTGAACAGCGTCAAGGTGACCGCCTAGGTCTTATCTTATTTGGTGATACCGCATTTTTACAAACGCCTCTTACTCGTGATGTTAAAACAGTAAGCCAAATGCTCAGTGAAGCACAAATTGGTCTAGTAGGTAGAGCAACAGCCATTGGTGATGCATTAGGTTTATCGGTGAAGCGTTTCGCTAATAAGGATGAAAGTAACCGTATCGTAGTACTATTAACCGATGGTCAAAATACCGCGGGTAACCTTGACCCAGAAGATGCCCTGTTGTTAGCCCGCGAAGAAGGCATTAAAGTATATACCATAGGTGTTGGCTCTGATAACCCTCGTGGTTTCAGCCTATTTAATATGGGTGGTATGAGTGGCGGTAACTTAGATGAAAGCCTACTCAAGCGTATTGCCGAGCAAACCGGCGGCTTATACTTTAGAGCAAAAGATGTGGCTGGTTTACAGCAAATTTACCAAGAGCTCGATAAGCTTGAGCCAATTAGTAGCGATGAACAAACGTTCCGCCCACAAATTTCATTGTTTTATATTCCACTGCTTGTGGCGCTAGGCTTAATAAGCTTAGCAATGCTCGTCAGTTTTATTCGCCAATTTAAGCAGGAGAGCTAGTATGGATTTTGAATTTATTCGCCCTGCCCTACTTTGGTTATTAATCCCCGCGCTGATTATTTTTAGTGTGCTGTTGGTACGCAACAAAAAAAGCGCCCCAGCTGATTTAATTGCCCCCCATTTGGCGCAGTTTGTAATGAGCGGCAATCATAAAAAACAAAGCCAACCGCTTTGGCTAGTTGCTGTATTTACTCTATTAGCCATCGTTTTTGCAGCAGGCCCAAGCTTTGAAAAGAAACAAGTCCCGGTGTTTCAAGCAAAGAACGCGCGAGTTATTGTGATGGACATGTCGTACTCCATGTTCAGTACCGACATAGCACCAAATCGATTAGTGCAGGCTCGATTTAAAGCTCTTGATATGATTGAGCTTTTCAAAGAAGGTGATACGGCATTAGTGGCTTATGCAGGCTCTGCATTTACTATTTCGCCGCTAACCAATGACGCTAGCACTTTGGCTAACCTTATCCCAAGCCTAAGCCCTGATATCATGCCGAGCAAAGGTTCGAATGTTATTGAAGGCCTAGAAAAAGCCGACGATTTACTTAAACAAGCTGGCTATTTAGATGGTGATATTATTTTAGTCACCGATGGAGTTGATAGCCTAGATCAAGAAGATATTAGCCGCTTTACCGCTCAGTCTAATTATCGTTTAAATGTCTACGGCGTTGGCACAGAGCAAGGTGCGCCGATTAAGCTACCTGAAGGAGGCTTTTTAAAAGACATACAAGGGCAGATTGTGATTCCAACGCTTAATGTCAGCCGTTTAAGCTCGCTTGCACGTAATAGCGGTGGCAAATTTGCACTGTATCAAACCAGTAATAAAGATATTCAAACATTTGCCCCCACTGCCAATGCTGAAGTACTCAAAGATGAGAAGCAAAGCCAAGCGTTATGGCGAGTTGATGCAGGTATTTACGGCCTGATTATTTTATTGCCGTTAGCACTCTTTTTAATTCGCCGTAGTAGCCTAGTAGTTGGCTTTTTGTTTGTTATGCTATTACCTCAGCAACAGGTTTACGCCGCTGAATTACCTGAGGTGTTTAAGAACCAAGACCAACGGGCACTTGATGCCTATCAGCAAAATCAATTTGAACAAGCCGCCCAAGCACAAAACACGCAATTAAAAGGCGCAGCTCTTTATCAGCAAGGTAATTACCAAGCGGCCATGGATGCGTTTAGTGAAGATAAATCTGCAACGGGTTTGTACAACTACGGTAATGCCCTTGCTAAGGCCGGTGAGCTAGAACAAGCCATAGAAGCTTATAAGCAAGCCCAACAGCTTAAAAATGACTTCACTGAGGCAAAAGAAAACCAAGCCCTCGTAGAACAGTTATTGCAGCAGCAAGAGCAACAACAGCAGCAACAAGATCAACAGCAAAACAATGATCAACAAAACTCTGATGGCCAGCAAGATAACCAGCAAAAGCAACAGGGTGAAAATTCACAGCAAGGTGAAAACTCAGAGCAGAGTGAGCAGCAAGATGGCCAACAACCTTCAGAGCAAGGTGAGCAATCAGATCAAAAAGGTGAGCAAAGCGAGTCTAATAGTGACCAGCAAAACAAACCAGAAATGGAATCACAAGCAGACACGTCGTCACAATCTGGAGAACAACAGCCAGAGCAAGCTCCCGAGCAACAAGAGGCCCAGCCACAGCCATCGCAAAGCGACGAACAAGCTAAACAGCAAGCAGAGCAACAGGCTATGCAAGCACAAGCTGCTGAACTGACCAATGAAGAGAAAGAAAAAGCCCAGCAACTTAACCAGCTGCTGCGTAAAGTTCCCGATGATCCTGCGATCTTATTAAGAAATAAAATGCAATTAGAAGCACAAAAACGAAACTACCAACGTCGTCCACGAGGAGCCGAAAAATCATGGTAATGCGATTATTATGTTGTTTATTGCTAATCGCGGCAGCGCCGCTATGGGCTGCCACCCAGCTACAGGCAAGTGTTGATAAAAATCCTGTCCTTGCCGGTGAGTTTTTTGTTTTAACCATCTCAGCAGACGACTCTATTAACAGCGAACAACCAGACACTTCTGTGCTATTAAAAGACTTTGTTGTAGGGCCAACCAGTGTCAGCTCGCGCACTAATATTATTAATGGTGAAATCAGTAAGCAAACTAACTGGTCTGTAAAGCTGATGACCCGCAAAGAAGGCACTTATACCATCCCTGCATTTACTGTAGCCGGTGTTAGTTCAAAACCGATTGAGCTAACGGTAGCTAAACGCAGTCAAACCTCAGAGCAAAATAAAGAAGCCTTCATTAAAACAAGCATCAAGCCAAGTAGCTTATACGTGCAAGAAGCCGGTGTTTATACTGTTAAATTGTATTTAGACAACAACAAAGAATTGCTTGATGGCAACTTAACTACGCCAGAAATGGAAAACGCTGAGCTAACCCCAATTAACAAGCAATCTGAAGACTATGAGTTAATTGATGGCAAACGCTATTTAGTGATCACCCGTGAGTACTTAGTGCAGCCACAAAAAAGTGGCGTAAATACTATTACAGCACCTGTGTTCAACGGCCGTATTCGTCAAAACTATCGCCAAATGGCTGTGTCAGCGATGGGCGAAGATGTTGATGTTGAAATCAAGCCAATTCCAGATAACTACACAGGTGCATGGCTACCAAGCGAACTGGTTAACCTTGATGAGCAATGGCAACCAAAAGACGACACCGTTGAAGTTGGCACGCCGATCACTCGAACTATCACCTTAACTGCATTAGGGGTTACTAAAGAGCAACTTCCTGATATCGATATGCCTCAGGTGCAAGGTTTTAGAAGTTACCCTGATGAAAAAGAGAGTAATCATCTGGTACGTGATGGCCGTGTTATCTCACAACAAACGGCTTCTTATGCTTTATTACCGCAAACACCGGGCACTTACACATTGCCTGAAATCAAGCTGCCTTGGTTTAATACTAAAATCAATCGTATTAGCTATGCGACCATACCAGCTCGTACATTAACCGTTGTACCAAGTACAAATCCACTCACACCAACAGCTCCTGCTATCGCAGAGCCGCAAACCGCAAGCTCCAATGAGCTGAGTGATACACCAACTAATGTACAAACCGTTATGCAAGTCACGACCCCTGTTTGGCTTATTATCGTGGCAATTGTCGGCTATGGGCTTTGGTTAATCACCTTAGTGCTTTACATTAAAAAGCGCCCTCAACAGTCGGCAGCTGAGCCATTACCTACCAGTGGTTCATCAGTATCGTTGAATGAGCTTAAGCAGTTTGCAAAGCAAAACAATAGCTCAGGGTTTTATAACGCGTTGAACCTTTATGCAAAACAGCAGACAGGTAAAAATGCAGCAGCAATCGAGTGTTTACTAGCATCGCTGAAAAATACACAACTTAATGATGAAATTGCTAAATTACGCACTAAACTTTATAGTTCAGCAGATGAACAGGTTGATTTAAGCTTAATCGTCAGCTTGCTAAGTCAAGCGGCAAAGCAAACGAAATCGACAAGTAATGCGACTGAATTAAAAAATCTTTACGATTAACAATTAACCTAATAGGTTGAAAATAAACGGCTAATCTTGAATTAGCCGTTTTTTTAAGAAAAAATAATAATCTCAGAAAGTTTTTTTCTGATAGGCAGGTCTTAGTTACTATGACAGAAAAACAAAAGCGATATGAAGCGCTGGTTCATGTCTACCACAGTGAGCTTTTTCGCTTTGCGTATTGGTTGTGTCGTGATCAGAACATTGCTGAAGACTTAGTGCAGGAAACCTTCCTGAGGGCTTGGCGTGCCTTGGATTCACTGCAAGATCAACAAGCAGTCAAACCTTGGCTGTTAACTATTTTGCGCCGCGAGAACGCACGCCGCTTTGAACGTAAACAATTTGATTACGCCGATGTTGAAAACGACACCCTTGTAGATGAACAAAGTACAACCCTTGATGCTGAAATGGAACAAACAGTGATTCAACGACAAATAGGAAAGTTATCACAAGAGTATCGAGAGCCATTGCTATTACAAGTAGTAATGGGTTGCTCTGGCGATGAAATCGCCCAAATCCTCGATTTAAATAAAAATACTGTCATGACACGACTTTTCCGTGCCAGAAACCAGCTTAAAGAGGCTTTAAGCAGTGATGATGATCAACTTAGAGGAGCATCAAATTAATGGATGAACTCGAGTTTCGCCGCCGCATCCTCGCCGAGCCAAGCACTATTGATAAGGAACTTGAAGCGTTTGCCGAGCAGGACAAAGATAAACAGGCGTTTATTGATGATGTGCGCGCTTTAGATGATGAACTAAGTAATGCGCTTAACATCCCCGTGCCTGAAAATTTAGCAAAGCGAATTATTGATAATACCTATGCTGCAGAAGAAGCGCCTTCAGAGCAGCCGCTAGACACCATTATTGAGGCTAAGTCGCGCTTTGCCTTTAACCGCTTGTATTTAGCCGCTGCAGCGTCGTTTTTAGTAGCAATTAGTGTGTTCTTTGTCACTAACAAACAACATACGTTATACAGCGTGGGTGAGCATGCCTTTGCGCACCTATACCATGAGATAGGCTCGCTAGATAAACATGAAGCGATAGACCTTGCCTATGTGAACGAAAAGTTTGCCACCATTGGCGGACATTTAGATGAGCTACCAGGTAAAGTAACCTATTTAATGTTTTGTGACTTTCAAGGCAAAAAAGGTCTGCACTTGGTATTTGAGTCTGATTTTGGCCCGATGACGGTATTCATTGTGCCTTCTGACGAGCAACCATTTGGCACTGGCTCTGACGATTTCAATGATGAGCGTTTCGCTGGCCACATCAACCGTGGTGAGCGAGCGGATACTATCTTAATAGCGAGTATTGGCGCTCCACTTGATAGCTACAACAGTATGATCAATGACGCCATTCGCTGGCTGCATTAATACCTACTCGAAGTAACACATATTACAGGCATAAAAAAACCGCACACTGCGGTTTTTTTATCGCTATAAAGCAGGTTACTTACAAACGTCTGCTACTGCATTTGCAAAGTAATCAATGTTTGCATCACTGATACCAGCAACGTTTACACGGCTAGAACCCACAATGTAGATAGAGTACTCTTTTTGTAAGCGCTCGATTTGCTCTTTATTAATACCTAGGAATGAGAACATACCATTTTGACGGTCAATAAATGAGAAGTCTTGCTCAATGCCTTTCGCAGCTAAGCTTTCTTTGATTAAAGTACGCAAACCATTAATGCGATTACGCATTTCATCAAGCTCGTCATGCCACATTTGCGTCAGCTCAGTGCTACCTAAAATCGTGCTAACAATATCAGCACCATGCGCAGGCGGCATTGAATAGATGCTACGTACAACACTTAATAATACAGAGTTAGAGATATCAGCAGTTGCTGCATCTTTAGCAATGATTGAACATGCACCGATACGCTCGCGGTATAAACCGAAGTTTTTCGAACAAGAAGAACAGATGATTAACTCATCTACCGCTGCTGCTAATTTACGAAGACCCGCTGCGTCTTCTTCAAGGCTTGAACCAAAACCTTGGTAAGCAATATCAACCAGTGGCGTGAAACCAACTTCAACAGCAAGATCAGCAACTGTGCTCCATTGCTCAGCATTTAAATCCATACCGCTTGGGTTGTGACAACATGCGTGGAATAACACAACATCACCTTTAGGCACTTGCTTAAGGGTATTAATCATGTCATCAAATAAAAGGTCTTTATTTTCGTAATCGTAGTAAGGGTATTCTTTTACTGTTAAGCCCGCCGCTTCAAATAAGCTGATGTGGTTTGCCCACGTTGGCGTAGTTACCCATACCGTCGCATCTTTATTGCAACGCTTGATGAATTCAGCTGCAACACGTAATGCACCTGTACCACCTGGTGCTTGTGCAGTGCGAACACGGTTAGCTAAAAGTGCTGGATGCTCACCCAGTAATAAGTTTTCCATTTTTTGACAGTAATCTAGGTTACCTGCCAAGCCAATGTACGATTTACTGGTTTCGTTTTCTAAACGAAACGCTTCCGCTTTTTTAACCGCTTTTAATACAGGCGTATTGCCTTGCTCATCCTTATAAACACCTACACCCAAATCGATTTTCTTTGGGTTTGTATCTTGTTTAAAGGCCGCCATTAGGCCAAGAATAGGATCTGTTGGTAATGGTTTTAATTCTGAGAACATTGACTATCTCTTTTTATAGGGGTTAGCGTTGCCACTAGCTTAACATAAAAACCCAGCCTGATTACTAGTTAAATTAGACCAAGAGTTGAGGAATTTTAATACAACAAGCCACAAGTAATGCAAGGGTTTGCTGATCAAAGAAATCATTATTAAATGCTTCTGCATCTATAATACCTAAGCATTCATTTTTGTCTGATAATAATGGTAAACAAGTCTCAGCTTTCACCTTAGGGTCGCAAGTATAATACTCACCACCTTGTGCAAGGTAATCGGCTACGTTATTGATCACACGCCCTTGTTTAGAAAGCGCAACTTGAACATTGTTACTGCCTTTAGCAAATGCTTCAGTTAGCGGGAATAATGGACGGCTCGGTGCACCATGATAAACCAGCTTTAATAACTGAGAACCTTCATTAGTCTCTGTTGCTTGATAAATACCAAACCAATCAACGTGAGTTTGGGCAACAACAAAATCGATAATTTGTTGCAGCTTAGCCAGTTTTTCAGTATTGGTAGCATTATCGGCAACATAATCATTTAATTTGAATGGTTCATCTTGTAAGTAGCCAAACAAGCTACACGCACCACCCTCGCCTAGCTCAGGAATTTGATACTCCCAACGCACTGCTGGTAAAGCTGACTCTGCAAGATAATGTTCAAGGTTTGATAATTGCTCAGCAACCAAATTTTCTGGTAATTCAAGCTGAGCTGTCGATAAGTAGTTAGAAATCATTTAGCCATCCAAACATCTATAATGCCAGAATGATAACATGCGATTTTAGTGTGAGCTAGTACTGCTTGCTGTTAATTGATAATAAATTTCGACTTGGTTGCCTGCACTATTGAAGGTCACTTTTGAAGCTACTTCCCCAAGCAAGCACAAGCCTCTACCATGCTCTCTTGCAAGGCTTTGTTGATTTGCCTGATCTTTACTAAAACCATTTCCTGAGTCGCAAACAGTAAAATATAAAGCAAGTTCTTCTGGGCAATAGCGAATATCAATAATGATTAAGGCATCGGTTAAATTTGCGAGGGCCTCTTCACGCTGCTGATAATAAATTAAAAAGCCATCTTCTTGATTTTTTACCTCTGAGTCGAGGCCTAACACGCCGTGATCTAAGGCATTATTGTAGGCCTCTGAGAGTATCAAAAAGATATTAGCGCGA
This sequence comes from Pseudoalteromonas sp. CO109Y, assembly GCF_004208935.1. NCBI lineage: Bacteria > Pseudomonadati > Pseudomonadota > Gammaproteobacteria > Alteromonadales > Pseudoalteromonadaceae > Pseudoalteromonas > Pseudoalteromonas sp. CO109Y. Next base: position 197,616 of record NZ_SGPD01000017.1, on the reverse strand, counting down.
TGTGCGTTTAAGCCTGCTACTTTGCTTATTACATCAACGACTTCCAGTACCGGATCGGTGCTTTTGATTTGCTTTGAATTTAGGCTCAATGAAAAGTTAAAAGGTAATGCGGATAGCGGCTCAGACTTTTGCTCAGGCTCACTCATGGCTAAGCAATTTAATAATACTAAGCTCAAGTCGTCTTGTTGTTTATTCCCACGAGCAAATTTATTGACTCGTTCAAGTACTTGCTCAGAAGAAATAGCTGGTTTTGAAGCGAGCACTTTTTTAAAGCGATGCTCACCAAAATACTCGTCATGTGGGCTAGTCGTTTCAATGATACCATCGGTTGCCATGACAATACGGCATGTGTCTTCTACTTCAATATGAATAAGTGCACGTTCGAATTCATCTTCTTCTAAAATACCCAGTGCCATGTGTTGAGATTCAAGGGTACGAATAACTTCACCGCTTTGGTTGATGATATAGGTATCGGGTAAGCCCCCTAGCCATGCCGAGATACTTTTTCCGGTACTGCTAAGCTCTATGATGGTTGCAGCACAAAACATGTGGCCTGGTAATAACTTACCTAATACTGAATTGATTTCTGCGGCAATATCACTCACAGACATGCCCTTACTCACCATGGTATAAAATACTCTTGAAGCAGGGAGAGCTCCGACTGCAGCGGCTAAACCATGACCAGTAAAATCACCAAGCATGCAATATAAGCTACCTAATGGGCTTTGTGCGACCAAAAACATATCGCCATTAAACATAGCCGCAGGCGATAAATGAAAATCTAAATGCTTAGGAAAAGATTGTTGGTTCTCAAGAGCATTATTAAAAATATGTTCGACTATTTCATGTTCGCGGTCGACTTGATTTTGATGATATTCAAGTTGTAGATTTTGCTCTCTTGCCTTTTGGCTTAAATTACGGATCCGGCTATGCGCTTTAATTTTCGCGTTAAGAATCACTTCTTGAAACGGCTTATGCAAAAAGTCATCACCACCAACCGATAAGCAACGCTCAAAGCTCGCTTCGTCTTCTAATGAGGTAATAAAAATAATCGGTAAGTAAACTTGGCTAAAGCGCTCTTTGATAATCGCTGCGGTTTCAAAGCCGTCCATCACAGGCATAATGACATCGAGTAACACAATATCAATGGTGTGTTCTTCGAGCAGATTTAAAGCAACAAGACCGTTCTCAGCGGTATAAACACGGTAGCCCTGCTGCTCTAACATCACGGTTAATAAGCGACGATTTAAGGCAAGATCGTCTACAACCAGAATATTAAGCATCAATCAATATCGAACTTTTTATCAAAACGTGAGATTTGCAGGATTTTTTTCAGTTGCGGTTGGCAGTTACTAATTTGAATTGTTTCAACTTTGCCTGTTAGGTTTTTTTTCATGTTCAGCAACATGCCTAACGCTGAGCTGTCCATGTAATCTGTTTCTCTAAGGTCTATGACCACTTTATCGATATTGTCGTTGAGATCGGCATACGCCTGACGAAAAGATTGCACCAAATTAAAATCAAATTTTCCTTTGATTTGTACAGTTAATATAGCGCCATCAGCAGAAGTGCTGCGCGTTAAACTCATAATAAACTCCTAATAAACAAATCTTTCCTGATACTTAACTAAATATAACCGCTTAAAACAAATAAGCCAAAAATTAAAACACTTAGGATGAAATTTGTTATCATTTAGCCAAGCTTCTATAACGAGATCTACCATGAGCGATAATAATCTAGTTTATTCAACTGCAACGGGTCGCATTGAGCAACCTAAAGAAAGTAAACCAAGCCAAGGTAAAGTTTTTAAAGACGGCTTTTTACGCATTGAACGTCAAACCAAAGGGCGCAAAGGTAAGGGCGTGATGTTAGTTGTTGGTATCGACAGCGAGCAGCACGACTTAAAAAAATTAGCCAAAACCATTAAAAGTAAAATGGGCCAAGGTGGTGCAGTAAAAGACGGTATCATCGAAGTTCAAGGTGATGACAGAGATAAGCTAAAAGCGATTCTCGAAGGACTAAAGTTTAAAGTTAAAATTGCAGGGGGCTAATCACCCCCCTTTTTTGCGTTCTGTATTTTATGAATTCAACGAGTTGAGCTGTTCATAAAGTGCAGGCAACTCATCTTCAGGGATAGGCTTACTATAGTAGTAACCTTGCACAATATAACAGTTGTTGTTTTGTAAAAACTCAATCTGCTCGATAGTTTCCACCCCTTCGGCAACAACGTTAAGCTTTAGCTTTTGTGCCATAGCAATAATCGCAGCGGTAATTTCCATATCATTACTGTCTTGTGGAATATCTTTCACAAACGAGCGATCAACTTTCAAAATATCCACAGGGAAACGTTTTAGGTAACTCAGTGAAGAATAGCCAGTACCAAAGTCGTCGATTGAAATTGATACACCCAAGGCTTTTAACTGATGCAGTTGTAAAATAGCGGCTTCAACATGCCCCATTAGCATACTTTCTGTTAGCTCAAGGTGTAAGCGTTTAGGCTCAACACCTGTTTGCTTGATGATCTTATCCAGTGTCGACACCAAGTTCGCATCTTTAAATTGACGTGCCGACAAGTTGATTGAAATATTATTCTTTAAGTCTTGGCTTGCTAAACGTGCAGCAAACTCACACGCTTCTTGCAGTATCCATGCGCCTAATTCAACAATTAAACCAGTTGCCTCAGCAATAGGAATAAACTTAGTTGGTGGGATCATCCCTTCTTTAGGATGGAACCAACGAATAAGTGCTTCGTAGCCAACCACTTGGTTATTTCTACAATCAACTTGTGGCTGATAATAAACCCTAAACTGCCCTTCGCGAATACCAGTACGAAGCTCATTTTCAATGAATAAGCGCTCGTTTGCTGCAGCATTAAGCTCTTGGCTATAGAAGTGGAAAGTATTACGCCCTTTCGCTTTTGCTTCATACATCGCAAGGTCGGCATGTTTAAGTAGCTGATCTTCTTCTTGGCTATCAAATGGTGCCATTGTGATACCAATACTGGCACTGATGATCACTTCATTGTTACCTAATTTGATTGGCTCATTAAGTGTGCGCTGAATCGTATTTGCCACTTCCATTGCATGTGTTTGATGCTCAATACCACTTAATAATACCGCGAATTCATCGCCGCCTAAACGCGCTATTGTATCTTCCGTACGCAAACGCTTTTTCAAACGGTTAGCCACTTCAACTAATAACTGATCCCCTGCATCATGCCCTAGTGTATCGTTGATACGTTTAAATTCATCTAAGTCAAAATAGAATAAGGCAAATGCATAATGACCACGTTCAGCCAGTGCCATTGATTTACGCAGCTGCATTCTGAAGAAAGTACGGTTAGCAAGCCCAGTTAAGGTATCAAAATAAGCCAATTGCTCCATTTTACGCTGGCTTTCTTTCACAAACGAAATATCTTGAGCTGATGCCACGTAACTGGTGATTTCACCACCATCTTCACGAATTGGTGAAATACTTAGCGAAACCCAAACTGATTGGCGCTCATTCCCTTGTAATAAGGTATCCCCGCGCCAATAATTGCGGCTACGTAAATCGATATCAATGTCATCGACTAAAATCGCCATTTCTTGGGAAATAACATTCAATAGCGGCGAGCCAATGAAATGACGCTCCTCGAAACCGGTCATTTCAACCATTTTAGGGTTCACATATTTAACTTCAAAGTCTTGGTCAGTGATCACCACCCCGGTGCCCGAGAAGGCCACAGCTTTAGATAAACGATTCGCCGCTTTTTCAGCTATTTCTTTTTCGCTAATGCGCTGGTTTAAGCCATCAATCAACTTACGAATTTCGATAGCCATATCTCTGAATGAGCCATTTAGCGTGCCAATTTCATCTTTATTGGCCTTTGGAAACTCAGTTTGTAATTGCCCTTTGCCAAAACTAACCACCGCATTAACCAATGAGTGAATGCGGCGCAGTACTAATTGATAAAGTGCTTGATGCAATAACAAGGCAACTAAAATTGCGTACAAGATAAACAAGCCGAAGAATTTTACTTTTAGCTCTTCAAGTGCTGAAAGTGCCGACGAACGTTTTTTATAAATACCAATATACCAATTTAGGTTCTCGACTTTACGAATATTAATAATGTGTGTTTCGCCATCTTGTACAAATGAATTTGCCGACTCAGGTAACTTTAAACGAATTGTTTCAGAGACTAGCTTTTGCAGATCAGGGTTTACAAAGTCTTCGGTGAGTAATTTTTTACCTTCACGACCATATTTCTCAAGTGTTGTTTTATCCAAATCAGGGTGAGCTAATAGCTGACCTTTTGCATCAAACACCAATAGATGTTGTTCACGGTCACCGATAGGCAGTTGTGCCAATAAAGTTTCAAGAGCAATATCACTGCCTGTTACTCCAAAAAATTCGTTTTCGAAGTAAATAGGCACTAGCACACTAACCACCCATTTATGCCAAATTCTGTCGTAATACACTTTTGACCAAACAGCTTCACGACTGGGGTTAGTTGCAGCCTGAGCGTAATTGAAGGTTTCGTCTTTGGTGAAATCAAAGTCACCGGGGACATTCAACGCCCAGTTTGGTGGCGCGATTCGAATAAAGTTATCTTTGGTAACTAAGTAAAAATTGAAGAAGTCTTGGATTAAGGTCGGTGAAACTATTTTCCAGAGTGACTCAGAATCGTTTATAAGCTGTTTATAAAATTCAGAATAATTATCTTGAGGGATAAAGGCAGCCGATAAGCCATCTTCTGAGGTACTACGGATACTGCCATCGACGGCAAATTTGATATCTGCACTACGTTTACTTTGTAAATGCGATTCGTTTTGAAGTAGTTGACTACTAACAACGTTATTCGCCTGCTCGGCAATGTTGATTTTAGTTTTGATCAGGCGGTTAAATTGACGACTCAAGCGTTCACTAGAGTGCTTTAAAAGTTCGTGCTCTTCAAACACAAGCTGTTTTTCTTCAGATTTAAGCATCAAAGCCGCAGCACATATACCTGCAATCAAACAAATCGCAGAGATCAGCAGCGACAATTTCATACTTAATGAATTCACACCAAAACGTGATGGCGGTCGTCGATACACCACAGGACTACCTTATTAATAATTGTTATTATTTATTGTGCAAAAACAAATATACCAGATTCATTTTTATATTTATAAATTTTTTATAAATATAAATGAATTTTCTGAGTAAACACCGATGTTTTCTAAATTAGCTGCGATAGGCAGTTGACTTTACATACAAGTGTTTTTACATTAGTTCAATGAAACAAATTATCTCTCGCACTTATTTTTCGTTTTTTAGCTTCTTTAGATAGAGGAGGCTTAACTGTTTGCGAGATAAATTCACCGAATAGCTAAAGCCTCCCACTTGGGAGGCTTTTTTGTTTGTGCACTGTTTTGGAATGAGGAAACCAACATGAGCATTGATACATTAAATGCGTTACGACACGATATTAATGAAATAGATTCCGACTTATTGGTGTTACTGGCTAAAAGACGCCGTATTAGCCACAGCGTAGTTGAATATAAAATTGCCAATAACAAACCAATTCGCGATGAAGCCCGCGAACAAGCATTACTCGAAAAGCTTATTAATTATGGTAAGTCGCTAGGTCTAGATGCGTACTACATCAATAATGTGTTCCAAACTATTCTTGAAGATTCTGTTTTGAATCAACAAGCAATGCTACAAAAGAATCTAAACCCTGAAGCAATGAGCGAAAGTCATCGTGTTGCATATTTAGGTGGTCAAGGCTCTTATAGCCAATTAGCCTGCCATAAATATTTTAGCCGTCGCCCAGGTAAGCTGATTGAGATGGGCTGTTCGAGCTTTGATCAAATCACTGGCAAAGTTGAAAGTGGCCAAGCTGATTTCGGCTTACTGCCAATTGAAAACACCAGCTCAGGTAGTATCAATGAAGTGTTCGATTTATTACAACATGCACAAGTATCAATTGTCGGTGAGGTCACTCACAGCGTTGAGCACTGTTTATTAGCAATGCCAGGTACTGAGCTTTCTCACATTAATAAAATCTTTGCTCACCCACAGCCTTTTGCTCAATGTAGCCGCTTCATTCAGGGTTTAGGTGATATTCAACATGAAACATGTGACTCAACCTTCCATGCATTACAATCAGCGGTTGAAACTACAAACAGCGCCGCAATCGGCTCAGCACAAGCAGGTAAAAATGTAGGGTTAGAAGTCGTTAAATCAGGCCTTGCAAACCAAAGCGAAAACCATAGCCGCTTCATTGTCGTCGCGCGTAACCCGTTGCAAGTATCTAAGCAAATTCCAACAAAAACCAGTTTGATTATGGCGACCAAACAACAAGCGGGTTCATTGGCTGATGCCTTGATGATTTTTAAACAACATCAAATTAACCTAGTAAAATTGGAATCTCGTCCAGTACCTGGAAACCCATGGGAAGAGGTGTTTTATGTTGACCTTGAAGCAAACCTTGATGACTTACATGTTAAGCAAGCGCTTGAAGAGCTAAAAGAACACACCCAATATACCCGTGTATTAGGCTGCTATCAAAGTGAGTCTTTGCAAGCTGTTAGTGTGTAACAGCCAGCCTAGATATGATTAATAAAAAGGAGCCAGTCGGCTCCTTTTTCGTATAATTTCATCTTAGATACTTGCACCCACTGCCCTGTCTAAGCATAATCTTGAAAACAATTTGAAATTGGAACTTTCATGAATTGGTTAGCAGAATTAGCAACTAAAAGAACACCTTGGTTATTATTAGCCGTTATTTCCCTCGCATTTGAAATCACTGCGTTATTTTTTCAATACAACATGGGCCTTGAGCCATGCATCATGTGTATATATCAACGTACCGCTGTTTTAGGCTTACTTGCAGCGGGTGTGATTGGTGCAATTAACCCACAAAATATGGTTGTTCGCTTAGTCGCATTTGCCACTTGGGGTGTCTCTGCAATTTGGGGTTACTTTATTGCCAAAGAACACATTGCAATGCAAAACAATACTGACCCTTTTGCATTTAGCTGTGCATTTGAACCTAACTTCCCAAGTTTTATGCCTTTGCACGAATGGATCCCTAGCTTCTTTGCCGCTACTGGTGATTGCGGAAATATCGATTGGCAGTTTGCTTCTATGAGTATGCCAGCATGGATGGAAGTGATTTTTGCAGCATTTTCAGTGGTATTTGTGGCTGTTCTATTTAGCCGATTAGTGAGCAAAAAGTCGCTATAATGATTTATTTTTTTACTAGCCAAATCCCTGCTTTAAAAAGCTTTAAAGTAAGGCAACGCCAGCAAATTATTGCCCTTGCTTTGGCTCATTTAAGCCCAAGCAAAAAGATCATTTTATCAGTATGTAAGCTTGCCTTTTTAGCACCATTATTTTTAGGCTTGGCCTACTTTGAAGGCTGGATGCTTATTCCTTGGTTATTGTTAGCGGGCTTAAGTTACCCACTGATCACAACACCTATCGAAAACATGTTCGCATTAGCGCATTTAGACAAAGCTATCGATGAATTTAAACAGGGCGAATAACGCCCTGTTTAGGTGTATAGCCCGCTATTTATAGTGTAATTTTCCCCTCAAGTTTAGCAAATAGCTTATCGCCAATTCCTTTTACTTCTTTTAATTGCTCTACCGACTTAAACGGACCTTGCTTTTTACGGTGCTCAACAATCGCTTTAGCTTTTGACTCTCCAATACCCGGTAATTGAGTAAGTTGATCTATGCTGGCTTTGTTTATACTGAGCTTTTGCATTTTAACTTGTGTTGCTTCGGTTGGTTTAACGGCGAATACCGATGTAGCAGGTAGTAACGCAATGCTTGTGGCAAGTAAAATACTTGATAGTAATTTCATAATTTCCTCCATGATGTCCATCTTGGACAGGTAGTTAGCTATTACCCAACACTCACTCCATCGCTTGTGTTTAACTTTGGGTAACAATTTAAATAAAGCTAATGTCCCTATTATTGTCAAATTTGCAGAATAAAATTTTTCTCAAGTTACTTGCAAAGTAAGTCCCGAAGCATTACTGTATATAAAAACAGTAATCAAAGTAGCGGTATTACGCTGCAAATGCCACGCTTAAATGCAGGAGAAATCATGGCTGTTGTTGTTAAATATGTTGTAGAAAGAAACGGAGTCGAGCGCATGACGTTTACTACTAAGAAAGAAGCTGATGCGTATGACAAAATGCTCGACATTGCTGAGTCATTAGAACTAATGCTTGAAAAAGTTGATGTACCATTAAGCGAGCAACAAATTGAGTCACTGGCGCTTGAAATGGCAAAAGAAAAAGACCAATTTATGGCGGTACTTAAAGGTGCAAAAGACACCCCAGCTAAGCCTAAAAAAGCAAAGTCAGACGACAACGTTGCTGATATAAAAGAAAAAGCGGCAAGCTAAACGCAAATTTAGATCATAAAAAAGGGCAACAGATGTTGCCCTTTTTTGTGTTTAATCAAAAACTACAGTGACGACTCAACTTCATCAAATAAGTCTGTAATTTCTTTTTTCGGCTCAGCAGTTGTAAGGCTAACAACAACAATAGCAATTGTTGATAAAATAAAGCCTGGGACAATCTCATAAATGATTGCACTTAATGCTTGGCCATCAATTGTAATTGGCGCGTAAATCCAAAACAGCACTGTTGCAGCACCAACAACCATACCACTAATAGCGCCTTGTAAGTTCATACGCTTCCAGTAAAGGCTCAGTAATACGAGTGGACCAAATGCAGCACCAAAACCAGCCCATGCATTACTCACTAAATCTAAGATAGAGCTATCGCGGTCATAGGCTAGGTAAATAGCAAATAGAGCAACCAAAATAACACTAATACGACCTACTAAAACCAGCTCTTTTTGAGATGCACTACGGTTTAAGTAAATCTTATAAAAATCTTCGGTTAGTGAGCTTGAACAAACTAATAACTGTGATGAAATAGTACTCATAATCGCCGCTAAAATAGCTTCCAATAAGAAGCCGGCAATTAAAGGGTGGAAGATAAGCTCAGACAACACTAGAAAAATCGTTTCTTTATCATCAATTGGCATTTGGTTTTCAAGCATATAAGCAGCACCAAATAGACCTGTTAGCACAGCACCAATAGCTGAAAGCGTCATCCACGACATACCCACACGGCGCATAGTCGGCATATCTTTCACAGAGCGCACAGACATAAAACGCACAATAATATGTGGTTGACCAAAATAACCAAGGCCCCATGCCATGGCAGAAATAATCGCTATCGTTGAACCACCTGCAAACCAATCCATCATATTAAGTGCATGAATTTCTGATTCTTTTGGTGAGCTTAATAATAAGTCATAGCGTGCATTTGCAAGTGTATCCATAACTGGCTGATCAAGCATGGTAAACGTTGCAATTGGCACAGCCAGCAACGAGATAAACATGATACAGCCTTGTACAAAGTCAGTCAGGCTCACTGCTAAGAAGCCACCAAACAAGGTATATAACACGACAACACCGGTTGTGATGTACAGACCCATTTCGTAGCTCATATTAAATGAGTTTTCGAACAACTTGCCGCCTGCAACAACACCTGATGAGGTATACAAGGTGAAGAAAACAATGATTACAATCGCAGAGATCACACGCAGAATATTTTTATTATCATCAAAGCGGTTCGCGAAGTAATCTGGAATGGTGATTGAGTCATTCGCCTTTTCTGTGTAAACACGTAAACGAGGCGCGACTAGGAAGTAGTTAGCCCAAGCACCGAGTACTAGACCTATGGCAATCCAAACCTTGCTTAAACCAAACAAATACATTGCACCCGGTAGACCCATTAGCAGCCAACCACTCATGTCTGATGCGCCAGCTGAAAGCGCAGCAACACTTGGTGATAAATTACGACCACCTAGCATATAGCCTGATACATCGTCGGTAGATTGCTTATAAGCATACAGCCCAATCCCCAGCATGACGATGAAGTACATTGCTAACGAAATTATCATTCCTGTTTCCAAATTAGCCTCCAAAAGTTGTTTAATGTTGGCTTTTAATCCGAATAATGACTCGCAAGTTATTTAATTTTAAGACATTATTGGGGTAAAAACCGATATCACCCATGACTATAACATGCTTCCCCCCTACAACTCCAATCAAGCAGTTCAATGGCAGGGTTTACAATTTCAACCTTTTCATAACAAAAATATGATATTTAATCGCAAGTTATAGAATTCAATTGCAATTTATCCTAGTCTTAAGATCAGAATAAAATCAGTATTTATCCTCAAATACTCGCATTTAATTAATGCTATTTCAGGCACAATGACATATATTGCTGATGGATAAATGAATTAACCGAAGTGGACATGCCAGGACTATGTATTTTTACGCTGCACGCCAACCTATTTTAGATAAGGAAAAGAAACTTGTCGGCTACGAACTCCTTTTTAGGGATGGCGTAGATAACGTGTTTCCAGACATTGATGGCGATGAAGCAACATCACGACTCATTGAAGGTAGTCAGTTCAATTTTGGTTTAGAAGATTTAACGGATAACAAACCAGCTTACATTAATTTCACTTTAGATACACTCCAAAAAGGCTACCCTTTATTACTGGGTAAAGAACAAGTCGTTGTCGAAATTCTTGAAACTATTCAACCAGGTAAACGTTTACTTGCTCTGGTTAAAGATTTAAAAGAGCGTGGTTACACACTGGCCCTTGATGATTATATTCATCAACCTGTGTGGCGCCATTTTTATCCGTATATCGATATGATCAAAATTGACTTTTTAACCACAGACAAAGAGTCGATTGAAGCGGTTATTGAAGCGATAAAACCTCACCCGCACATCAAGTTGCTTGCCGAAAAAGTCGAAACTTACGAGAAATACCAACTTGCCCTAGAAATGGGTTTTAGTTACTTTCAAGGCTTTTTCTTTTCAAAACCGGAGATGGTACAAAGTAAAACTTTGCCACCTTCTGAGATGGCTCTTGCCGAGCTCCTATACGAAACATCAAGTATTGATTTAAACCTTAGAAAAATCACTGAGGTGTTTGAACGTGACGTTAACTTATCTTATAAGCTATTACGCTATTCAAACTCCGCGGCATTTAAACGCCGTGCCGAAATTAGCACAATCAAGCAAGCGCTTATCGTATTAGGAAGCGAAGAAATTAAACGTTTCTTGTCGCTGTTATTTGCAGCTCAAGTATCTGCAGATAAACCTGCTGAACTGATCCGCCTGTCGCTAACCCGAGCACGGTTTGCTGAATTACTGGCAATTAGTCATGGAAAGTTACGCGATACAGGTATGGCTTTCTTAACAGGCATGATGTCATTAATGGATGCTATCTTAGATGAAGATATGCCAAGCGTTATGAATAAGTTACCGCTGACCAACGAAATTAAAGACGCTCTACTTAAAGATGAAGGCTTACTCGCTACCTATCTAAACCTTGTAAAATTCTATGAGCAAGCAAATTGGGAAAAAGCGAAAGAAATCCAACAACAGTTGGGCCTTAAGCCAGAAGAAGTACCGGACGCTTACCACGACGCATTAAGTTGGTCTAATGACCAGATGAGTGTGTTTGGAGACTGATGAATATCAATCTATTAATGATATAAAAAATGCCAGCAATTGCTGGCATTTTTATTTGAATAATCTTAAAGATTCTCTAAGAAGTCTTCGTCAAAATCATCCGGCTCTTTTTCTACTGGCGGATTACCATCATGTAGCTCATATAATTGACGCTGGAAGTAAATATCCTTCACGAAAATATATGGGTCTAACGACTCGTTTAATAAGCTCTCTTGTGGCATTAATGAAGCACGGGCCTCAACCGCTTTCAGCGCGAACACTAATATTGTCTGTGGTGTTGTTAACGTGATTTCAGGTAACACAAAGTTATCTACCACATCACCTGTTAGGTTTCGTGCTGTACTTGGCCCCATACCTGGGATCATCAAGTATGCGCCATCACCTACACCCCATACACCTAAGGTTTGACCAAAGTCTTCATCGACAATTTCTAAACCCAGCGATGAAGCGACATCAAAAAAGCCGAGTAAACCTACCGTAGAGTTCACTAAAAAGCGCGCTAGGCTAATACCCATATTACCAGGTTTACCTTGCAGGCCAGCATTGACCATATCCGTTGGTGCAGTGATGTTATCGGTAAAATTAACAATGCTACGTCTTACCGGTGTTGGCGTTACTGTAACGTAGCCAACGGCTGCTGGGCGAAGAATATAAGCATCAAGCACGTCCATATTAAAATCATACATAGGACGGTTGAACGACTGTAATGGGTCTCGCTCATCCGCTTTTTCTTCAGGTATTTGTGCGCATCCTGCAAGCACTACAAAAAAGATAAAAAATATACTGTGCCTAAACATCGGCTATCCTTAAGGTATTAACTCATTAATTAGCAACGAATATTCTTTTACGTTTGCACGCTCTAAAACATCCGACTTGCCTTCCAACTCGCCGCTAGAAGTTACCACAGTTGCATCTTTTGATAAACGCGCAGTTAAAATAATTTTATCGACACTTGATAGATTCAAGCCTTCAACCATGGCATTGCTATTACTCAACGTCACGGTTAGCGGAAAGCTATATTCGGTCATTTTTACCACAGCTAATGGCATTTGTGGACCACTGGCTGCTTTTGCAAAAACGAATAACGTGCCGTTTTGTGGCTGCGAATCTGCAAGTGCAGAGTCTAAATCAACCGTGATGCTAATTTCACTGCTTGAAGCTTCTGCGAGTTTTGTATTTGTAACTTGCTGCTCATTATTTAAATGGGCATCAATTTCAGCAATACGCTCTGCAATCATGCTATAACGCGGGTCATTTTGCTGCATACTTGCAAGCAGTACTTCAAACGCAGTTTTTGCTTGCAGCCAATCTTTACGCTCATAAGCAATTAGGGCTAGCAATGAGATAGCATCAATATTGGTCGGCTCTGCTTTTAACACTCTCGATAACATAGTCGCGGCACGAGACATATTCGCATCACTGCCTTCCATTAGCAGGACTTGCGAGTAGCTGATCAGCACTTGCTTGTTATCTGGGTTCATTTTAAGAACCTTATCAAATGACTGCATTGCCATATCAAATTCATTTAATGACATCGCAACACGACCTAGCAGCATCCACGCCACTTCATCATCACCACTTTGATCAAGCTTGGTACGCAGTGCTAAAGCAAATGCTTGCAGCTCATTCGGTGTTAACGGCTCACCATCTTGCATCACGGCACGCTCACCATACGACTTAAGGTTTGCCATCGCGTCATGCCAGCCTTTAATTTGCTGCTGACTACCCGTGTAACCGTAAAAGATAGCCGTTAAAACAATTAAAAAGCCAGCGCCAGTAAGGGCAAAAATACGGTTGTTACCTTTACTATTTAGCGCTTTTTCTGGAGACAATTCATTGAGTAAACGACGCTTTTGTTCGATAACTGACTCATCGTGCATTTGTGCATCAATACGCTGGTTATCTAAGTCAGCTTTAAGCTCGTCTAAACGTTGATGATAAATTCGGATTAACTCCGAGTTTGCATTGTGATCAAGGCGTTGAATACGTTCGCGTTTAAAAAACGGAACGACAACAAATAGCAATGCAACCAGTGTGAGTAAAACAAAAGAAGCCCACATTAATGCCATCTAGCTTTGCTCCTGACGTTGATTTTGTTCAATTAACTTTGCAAGCAGCGCCTCGTCTTGCTCTGTCCATGTTTGTTTTACAGATGCCTTACGTTGGCGTAAAACAATAAAGCCAAAGCCAAGTACCACAATTAATACTGGCAATACCCATAACACTAAGGTTGCTGGTGTTACTGGTGGATCGTAATGTACGAAGTAACCGTAACGGTCAATCATATAATCGATGACTTCATCTTTGCTTTTGCCGTCTTTTACCAGCGTTAATACTTTGTCACGTAAGTCTTTGGCTACAACAGCGTCTGAATCGGCAATGTTCTGGTTTTGACATTTAGGGCAACGCAGCTCTTTGGTTAGTTCACTAAAGCGAACAGCTTGCTCTTTATCATCAAATTGATACTTGTCTTGCTCTGCAAATGCGCTAAACGTGATGAGCAAACTTGCTAAAAAAATCACGAGTCTCATTACTGTAACTCCTGCATTAACGGTGCGAATTTGGCTCGCCACACACGCGGATTAATATCGCCGGTATGGTGTAGCAAAATAGTGCCTTGCTTATCGACTAAAAAGGTCTCTGGTGCGCCAGACACACCTAAATCAAGGGCTAATGTGCGTTTTAAATCTAAGATATTAAATTGATATGGGTCGCCAGCACGATTAAGCATGCTAGTGACATCTTCGCGTAGTGCGTTAATATCAAACTGACCATCAAAGTCAGGGTCATAGCCTTGCTCGTAGTATAAGCCAACAATCTTAACGCCCTGCTCTCTAAGCTCGGTTAAATAGCCTAACTCAGCTAAACAGGTCGGGCACCATGTGCCCCACACATTTAGTAAGTAAACTTCACCTTTTAAATCACTATCTGTCCAACGCTTTGACTCATCCATCAAATCTGGCAGATTAAAAGCTGGCATAGCCTGCCCAATACGCCCTGTTTGCAGCTCACGCGGGTTAGCAAACAAGCCTTGATATAAAAACACACACAGTAAAACGAAAACCAGTAAAGGTGCTAGTGCGAGTAGTTTACGGTTCATGCTGAAGCCTCCTGCTTAGTCGATTTTTGGCGGTAGCGTTTATCACCAAGCACTAAAAAGCCTGCCAGTGAAATCAAGATACCACCGAGCCACATCCAACGAACATAAGGCTTATGGTAAATACGTAACGACCACGCACCTTGGCTTAATTGCTCACCAAGCGCTAAATATAAGTCACGTGTGAAGCCTGCATCAACAGCCGCTTCAGTCATAAACTGCATACCAATGTCATAACGGCGTTTTTCAGCATGTAAAACGGTTACTTGTTTATCGTTTTTCAGCACTGTGACAACACCAGCATGGCCACTATAGTTTGCGCCGCGGATAGACTTAACACCATCAAAACGATACTGGTATTCATTTAACGCCACAGTGTCACCCGGCTTCATTGATACATCACGCTCTACTGAATAAGCAGAGGTTAACGTTACACCTGCAATCACGAACGCTAAACCAACGTGGCCTAAAACCATCGCCCAATAGCTTAGCCCTAAACGTTTAAAGCCTTCGCCTAAGGTTTTGTGAATAGTTACTTTTGCCGCTAAATCAACCACTGTAGTAACAACAATCCATACCGCTAGCGCAGTTGCAATAAAGGTAATAGGCGCAATTACATCGTAACTTGAATATAACCACGCTGCCGTAGCCACGAGACTGACTACAGCCGATAGTGCAAACTTGTTTTGCAACATCGACCACTTGTTTTGTTTCCAACGTAACAGCGGACCCATACCCATTAAAATGGCAAACGGTACCAGTAAAATAGCAAACATCTTATTGAAGAACGGCTCACCAATCGAAATGCTACCTAAGCCAAGTTCTTTGTGGATCATTGGCAGTAATGTACCTAGCAATACAATCAGCGTTGCCACAACTAAGAAAATATTATTTAGCCAAAGCGCAACTTCACGTGAGGCAAACTTATAACGGCCTTCACTTTTCACCTGTGAAACGCGTAATGCATAAAGCGATAAACCACCACCAACGACAATGGCTAAGAAAGCTAAAATAAACATACCGCGGTTAGGATCTGAGGCAAAAGCATGCACAGATACTATGATACCCGAGCGAACAATAAAGGTACCCAGTAAGCTTAACGAAAATGCTGCAATAGCCAACAATACGGTCCACGACTTAAACACACCACGCTTTTCGGTGGTTGATAATGAGTGCAGCAATGCTGTTGCCACAAGCCATGGCATTAATGATGCGTTTTCAACTGGATCCCAGAACCACCAGCCACCCCAGCCAAGTTCTGAGTATGCCCACCAACTACCAATGGTAATACCGAGTGTTAAAAAGCCCCATGCTGTCATAGTCCAAGGACGAGACCACTTAGCCCAAGTATTATCAAGCTTACCTGTAAGTAACGCTGCAATAGCAAATGAGAACGACACAGATAAACCCACATAGCCCATATAAAGCAATGGCGGGTGAATGATCATACCCGGGTCTTGCAATAACGGGTTTAAATCGCGACCTTCAACAGGGAAATAAGGCAATAAGCGCTCAAATGGGCTCGACATTAATAAGGTGTATAACATAAAGCCAACACCTAAAAAGCCTAGTACACCCAGTACACGAGCACGTAATACCCAAGGTAATGATTGCGAACGCATAGCAACTACAGCGGTCCAACCCGCTTGCATTACTAACCAGAGTAAAATTGCCCCTTCATGACCACCCCATGTCGAGGTTATCTTGTAGTACCAAGGTAAGGTGCTACTTGAGTGATAAGCAACATACGAAACAGTAAAGTCGTCGGTTAAACTGGCATAAACAAGTGCAGCAAAAGACAAAAGTACAAATACGAATTGTCCAATTGCCAGTGATGGGGCGGCACGCATTAAACGTAAATTGCCGGTATGCGCGCCCCACAAAGGAAAAATACACAATAGAACACTGAGCACCATGGCCAGTGTTAAAGAAAAATAACCGAGTTCTGGGATCATATTAATTGCCGTTATCTAAGTTATACGTCGGTTTTTCGTGCTTGATACCCTTCACAGCTTCAGCAACTTCTGCAGGCATGTACTCTTCATCATGCTTTGCAAGTACTTCAAAGGCATCAATTTCATTGGCTTTAACTAGCACGCCCTGCGCCACAATCCCTTGGCCTTCACGGAATAAGTCCGGCAAAATCCCTTGATAATTAATTGTCACCATAGGGCCTTTATCAATCAGTTTAAAGCTTACCTTTAAGCTTGATTCGTCACGAACAACTGAGCCAGGTACAACCATGCCGCCAATACGTAGCTTCTGACCAATATGCGGTTTTTCTTTGTTTGGTCCTTTACCCTCAACAAGTTCACTTGGGGTATAGAATAAATTGATGTTTTCTTGCAGTGCGTACAGCACTAAACCAATCGTTGCACCCACACCAAAAATAATGGCTACAACAGCTAATAAACGTTTTTTACGTCTTGGATTCATTGCCCTGCCTCTTGCTTCGCTTTCTTAATGCGCTCTTCACGTTGTGCTTGCTGCTTTACTGAAGAGAAAATACGTTTTGTATCGTTTAACGAACTAAATAAAATACCAAGTAAAATTAATGCACAGCTACCAAAAGACAACCATACATAAAAGCCATAGCCACCCATGGCAATAAAATCTGCAAAAGAATCAAACTGCATGATTAACCTCGCTCAACCATATCACGCACCCAAGGGCGATGCTTTTCACGTTGGAGAATTTCGTTTTTAAGACGGATTAACGTCACCACACCAACAAAACCTGCAAACGCAACAATGTTAACCATTAATGGCCAAAACATGCTTGGATCAATAGCTTTAGTATCAAACTTTGTAATGGTTGCACCTTGATGCAAGGTATTCCACCACTCCACCGAGAAGTGAATAATCGGTAAGTTGATAACCCCAACAATGGCTAAGATACAAGCAGCACGCCCCGCTGCTTTTTTATCTTCAAAAGCATGATAAAGCGATAACACACCAAGGTATAAAAATAACAGAATTAACTCAGAGGTAAGACGTGCATCCCACACCCACCATGCGCCCCACATAGGTTTACCCCATGCTGCACCGGTAATTAATGCTATCGCTGTCACACATGCCCCGACAGGTGCAATTGCAATCACTGCAAGTTCTGCATTACGTAATTGCCATACTAGTGCGATCACTGCTGCAATCGCCATAGAAGAGTAAGCGCCCATAGATAAAATAGCTGAAGGCACATGGATAAAAATAATTCGGTAGCTGTCTTTTTGTTGGTAATCGGCTGGGGCATAAGCAAGCCCCCAGACCCATCCAACAATCATACAAACCACCGTAACGACGGCGAAATAAGGCAGTAAGGTGTTACACAATTGGTAAGCACGATCTGCTTTTGCGTAGGGATGTAACCACTTCCACATATTAACTTACACTCACTTTCAATGCTGACGATATGGCAATTGGCGCCGCTATAATCGCTACGATTAGCATGGCACCAAGGATTGCAAGCTGTCCGCTATAGGCAAGCTCCATAGAGCTGGTATCAATAGCCGAGGTTGCAAAAATTAGTACAGGGATATACAAAGGCAAAACAAGCAAACTCATTAAAATGCCGCCTTTTTGTAGTCCCACAGTAAGTCCAGCGCCAATTGCACCAATGAAGCTAAGCAATGGCGTACCTAACAATAAGGTCAGAACGGTTGCTAAAAGCGCTGAACTTTCTAAATTCAATAACAAAGCAAATACCGGGGTCATTAACACTAAAGGCAACCCCGTGATCACCCAATGCGCTGCCACCTTTGCAAGGACAGTTAACGGTAATGGGTATGATGAAGCAATTAATTGCTCTAGTGTTCCGTCGTGATAATCATCACGAAATAGCTTATCTAAGCCCAACATAGTCGAGAGTAACGCAGCGACCCAAATAATGCCCGGTGCCATACGAGCAAGTAGACCGGGTTCAGGGCCAATTGCTAACGGAAAAAGTGTAATAACAATAAGAAAAAACAAGATAGGGTTAACGATTTCAGCACGCTGACGAAACGCTAATTTAAGATCTTTAGAAAAAACCGCAGTGAATAATTGCCAATACGAATGCTGTTTTACCATCAGTGGCGATACTCCAAAGTCACTGTTTGTAGGTCACTAAAATGTGTCGTTAAGTCTTGGTGGGTAGTTAAAAGAATCCCGCCACCAGCATTTAGGTGCTCAACAAAGCGTTCTTGTAAAAATGCCACACCGCTTTTATCAAGGGCCGTAAATGGCTCATCAAGGATCCATAGTTTGGCACTATTCAGCCACAGTCTTACTAAAGCGACACGGCGCTGTTGCCCTGCTGACAACATACGAACAGGCACATCCTCAAGACCTACTAAGCCTATTTTTGCTAAGATCGGATACAAGTCTTGTTTGCTATCGTAGCCATTAATTTTTAGCCAAAATGCGACATTCTCAAGGGCAGTAAGTTGTGTATTTACACCCGTTTTATGGCCGATGAATAATAACTCTTGTGCATATTCATCATAGTATTTTGTAATCGAGCGTTCTTGGAACAAAACATCGCCTTCATCCGCCATAGCGAAACCCGCGATAATACGCAATAATGATGTTTTACCAGCCCCATTCGGACCAGCTAATTGCATAATTTGTCCCGATTTCAAGCTGAAATTAAGATCCGCAAACAAACAACGATCTTGCTTGATGCAGGTGACGGCCTTAATGTGTAACAAGATGACGATTCTCTATACCCAAAATTAGGCGTTAGTCTACCATAATGATAGGGTAATACGAATATTGCTTTAAAACGATTAACTTATATTTGATCTAAAATAATGAATAAACAAAGCCAGTTGACTCTCAGCACTCAGCTTAATCTAGACCCAAAAGCAATCAGCAGTGCATCACAGCAATCACCTAATGATGCCTTAAAAATGCTGGCTGAGCAGAGCTTAACTGCCCGAAATATCGTAATTGGTAAGCAAAGCATGCAAATGGACGTGCTAATCAATAACTCATGGCAAACACTGCGCTTATCAACAGAGCAAGAAAATCTTAAAACTGAGCGCTTTTTAGCGGCCAATATTCAATTAAGTAGTGATGGTAAACAGCTGACTATCACACCAGCACCGCTGACGATTACACTTGGCAAAAGCCAGCAATTACAAGCACTACTGAACTTGCTAACGCAAGGGAGCGCAAATACAAATATGCCGCACCCTGCTCAGATTGCGCCAAGTAAACCTTTACTACAACTACCAACATTAAAAGCTGAGTTTGCTCTTAACAATAGCCTGGTTGCTCTTTTAAAAGCTGAAGCACCACTTAAAGCCATTTTGCTGCCTGCTACCAACCAACAAAATAGCTTTAATTTAAACATAATTAATCGCTTTGGGGATTCACTCCATCAGCAAAGTGTTAGCCAACAAAAAGTAGCCGAGTTGGTGGCTAAGCTAACCCCTGAAATGAATTTAAAATTAGCTGGGCAACAAGTACAGTTAAGCGTTGCAAACAAGCAAAGTAATGAACTAACTTTACCGCTACCTACAATATCGCCAAAACAAGCTAAGCAAATTCAAGCCCAGTGGCAATTTCATCCTCATGCATTAAAACTAATACCCCAGCAAGTTAAAAATACTATTGAACTTATAAATAAAGCACCTGTGCAACAAATACTGTTAAAGAACTCGTTGTCAGAGACATTCAATCAAGCATTAAAAAGCCAAGCTGTTGAACCTAAGAATACGTTGATAGCGCCATCGAGCAGCTCAAATTCCCCCATTAGCTCTTGGCTAAAAGACAGTTTTGCTGATTTAAAAACGCGTATTAGTGATGCTGTGCGCTATTTTGAAAAGCTCCCCGCTACCACCAAAGCGGCTGTTAACCAGTCAACGCATCAGCTGATTGAAAGCAAAAATACGATTAGCCAACTGGGCTTTAATGCTAATAAAATCAATATAGTAAAGTTTGCCGCTATTCAACAAAGCACGCCACAACACGCCGCCCCCCAAGTATCGCAAACAATCAGTGGGCCAGTTTCAGCAAATACGCCATTACCTGCGACTAAACAGACAGAACCATTAACCGAAAGTCAGTCTACAAAGCAAGTTAGCTTACCCGTGAGTTATAACAAGGCTCCACCTTTAATACAGTTACTGCAACGGATAAAAGTCAGTTTAGAGCCGCTTGTTAGCGCGCAGCGCCCTGCTACTCAAATAGCAATCAATAGTAAAGCGCAAACTCCTGCTTTGAATAAAGATACGGCTTTACAAAAAGCACCTGTAGACAACAAAGCGGTTAGCGGCGCTGTTACTGCCATGAAATCTGACAAACCAGCCTCAGAGCAGCTCGCTCAAGCTAAAAATAACCTTGCTAATTCAGTAGTTAAAAATCTGAGTGAGCAGATTACACAAACTAAACAAGCGACATTAAACTCAGCGCCCAACCCTACTGCACAAAATGCAAAGCCTGATTTAAAAGGGGCACCTGCTCCTTCGGAACAACAAGCTGATCGAGCAATAAAAACAGTGGCTAAAAACCTTGTAGCGGCAACGCCTAATGAACAAATAAAACAGAATAACTCAGCGACTCGAGCGCCAACTGAGCAAACCGCAGGATTACAAAAAGTTGCTCAGCAGCAAACTCAATTACATGCCCCCTACTTAGCTTTGAAAGAACCAAACTTGAGCCAGCCATTGTTGCCGATAAGACCGATTGAGGCCACGCTGATTGCTAAGCTATTACCGCTTCCTGAAAGCAAACCTTTAGCAAGCACACCTCTACCGGTGCAATTAACAGAAAAACTTGTAGCTCTGAGTGAGCAAAACACATCGTCTTCGGTAGATTTGAATCGACTCGTAAATCAAGCATTTAATCGCATGATCTCGAGTCAAAACATGCACCCTACTACGATTGAACGAGAGCTTTTAAGTATCCTCAGGCCAACAGCATTACCCAGCCAGACTCAGCAAGCGAGCTTTAGCCAAGGGTTAGAACAATTAGCAGTGGCTTCACTTGCCGCGCCAATTATTAATCAAGCACCAACCAACCTTAGTTTTAATAATCAGACTGGTCTTGATGCCTTACTGCAAGTGTTAGTGCCCAACTTTAAAGCCGTTAACGGTAATAAATTACTCGAGCAGCTACAGCAGCCTGCGATGCAAGCCATGGCGGCTGAAGCTTCACAACTAAAAAACACGTTGGCTCAGGTGCAAACAACACCTATCAATCAGCAACAAGATAACAGTGCTTTAGCGCAGTTTTTCTTACCGATGAAGTTACCTCCTGAAACAGGGCAAACAGAAATCAGCTTAGGACAGTATAAAAAGCCAAGTAAAAATAAACTCGAAGCGAAAAATGTCTGGTTTGTGCGATTAAACTTTGATTATGCTCAGCTTGGCAAGTTACAAATTACCGCAGAGGTGATGGATAAAGCGGTTGATTGCCAGTTGCTAGCGTCTTCACAAGAAGTGACAGCGCTTGCTCATCCGCATTTAGAAACGCTGCGTCATAAATTAGCAGGCCATGGCTTAAATGTAGGTGAGTTAAACTTGCAACAAGGGACGTCAAGCCACCAAGCTTTTTATAAATCCCATGCGATTATTAACATTAAGGTGTAATTCTTATGAGTGAACAAGCGGTGCATAAATCAGCAATTGGCTTACTCTACGAAGCTGGTAGCTCGCCACGAGTAACCAGTAAAGGCTTTGGTGAATTGGCTGAAGAAATCGTTAAACTTGCTGAACAAAAAGGTATTTTGATACACCAAGATGCTGATTTAGCACAAACCTTATCGCACCTTGAGTTAGGTGAAGAAATCCCGAAAGAGCTCTATTATGTCATTGCCGAGTTAATTGCTTTTTCGTACGTATTGCGTGGTAAATTTCCACCTGGTTGGCAAGATTTTCAGGGTAAGCTCAACATTCAAGCCTAGTGCTCAAATGTACTCAAATAAAAAGCGCCTTATTGGGCGCCTTTTTGTTTATGAAGTGACATGAGTAGCTCAGCTTCGGCTCTGGGTAATTCGCATTCACGAATTATTTCTTCTAAATCAGCGCCTAGCTCAACCATTTTAACCGCTCGCGAATAAATTTTCGCATTCGGATCATCATATTTTTGTGCATCTTGTAGCTGTTCAAGCTCTTTACTTTTTTCTTCAACAGCAACAACGCGTTTGCCAATACTCAGCATGCCGGCCCGCATCTCAGCCACTTCGCTACGTAAAATACTCAATTGCTGTTGAGCTTCTTGTAACTGTTTTTGCTTGGCTTGAATTGCCGCCGCTTGCTTATTGTTATTGACAAAAATAAGCCCCAAACACACTAATACAAGTAAGATTGAGGCACCAAACAAAGAGTATAACAGCATATAATTTCCAAACGCTTATAGTGCGCTTAGCTCGTCCCACTCATCGTCATTTAATAATTTATTAAGATCAACCAAGATCAGTAACTCACCATCACGGTTAGATACACCTTGGATAAACTTAGCACTTTCTTCTGTGCCAATATTTGGCGCACTGTCAATTTCAGAGCTACGTAGGTAAACCACTTCTGCGACACTGTCGACTAAAATACCAATCACTTGCTTTTCAGCTTCAATGATAACGATACGAGAGTTATCAGTGACCTCAGCACCCATTAAGCCAAAGCGTGCACGAGTGTCGATAACAGTAACAACATTACCACGTAGGTTAATAATACCTAATACATAAGAAGGCGCACCTGGTACAGGAGCAATTTCTGTATAGCGAAGTACTTCTTGTACTTGCATTACGTTAATACCGTACGTTTCTTCTTCAAGTTTAAAGGTTACCCACTGTAACACTTCATCGTTGCTATCAGCGTTTTTATTTGCTGACAGTAGTCTTTCTTCACTCATGCTATTACTCCGTAAAAATAGTTACTGCTCACGGCTGTCTAAGCCCTGCTCTAGCAATTGATTTAAATTTTCAACGTCAATCAAGGCGCACATTTTCTCTTTGATAACACCTGCAAGCCAAGGCCGCTTACCTGATTTTGCTCGCCATTTTACATCTTCTTTACGAAGCGTAATATTATTTACGAGCTTTTCAGCCAATAATCCCCATTGACTGTCACCTAAGGTGATTAAATACTGATAATCTAATGATTGTTCTAATTTTTCATCATACTTTTCTGGCATAACCCAACGTGCAGTATCAACAACATTTAGTTTTTCTTCACGGTTTAGCATTACACCTTTAAACCATTTAGGTTTACCAAATAATTGGTTAACCTCAGCCAGCTGATGAATTCCCCCTAATGCTTTTAACGGTACAGCAAGCGTTAACCCTGCAACCTCAAAGAATAATGCCTGAAATTCACCATCAAAATAGTCTTCTTGACGATCAGACGAGGTTTTTGCAACCAGTTCAGCTTTAGGTTCTGTGACTATATCTTTGATATTAGCTTGGTTCTCGGTTTTCTCAAGCTCTTTAGTCGGTTCTGGGGGTGGTAAAACAGGTTCTGGAGTAGGCTGAACGTCTGTCAGCTTTTCTTCCGTCTTAGTTTCAGGCTCTTTAACCTGCTCCAGCAGCTTTGCGACTGGCTCAAGATTTTGGTCTGTAGGCTCATCTTCACACAACAAAGCGCCCAAATATTGGGTCATCACTTTTTCATTGGCAAATAAATGCTTACTCATCTTTAACCTTGTGCAACTAAGTAATCAAGCAGCGCGCGATAGGCAAATACCCCACGCGAACGCGGGCAAAATTGAATCGGCACTTGTTGTGCTAAACTAGCATCTCTAAACTTTGTATCGACAGGCACCACGCCTGACCATACTTTATCTTTGTAATTATCCTGCAGAGTCTTGTAAGCTTCAAGTGATGCTTTAGTACGTTTATCGTACATTGTAGGAATAATTGTATATTGGTACTGTTTTGCTTGCGATGTTTGCATCAACTCCATCGTACGCATCATACGATCAAGCCCTTTTAAGGCCAGAAATTCTGTTTGTACTGGCACTAAAATTCGCTCACTAGCTGCAAGAGCATTGACCATCAAAACCCCTAAAACAGGCGGGCAATCAATAATTGCATAGTCATAATGGTCGCTAATTTTGGCCAGTGCTTTTTTTAGTATTAAGCCCATACCATTTTTATTGCCCATGCTTCTATCAAGCGTCGCGATTGCCATCGTCGCAGGTAAGATATCAAGGTTTTCAAGTGTTGATGGACATAGAGCCTGTAAAATTTCTTCACTGGCCATGTTATTGCCGCGCGCAAAGATATCATACACGCTAACTTCTAAGTCTTCTGAATCTATACCAAAATAATAAGTCAATGATGCATGCGGATCGGTGTCAATAAGTAACACGCGTTTTCCTTGTAAAGCGAGAATACCAGCAAGGCTAACGGCTGTTGTTGTTTTCCCTACCCCACCTTTTTGATTCGCTACGGTCCAAACTTTCACATCACACCTTATTATTGTTCATTGCGCGTGGTAATCCTAATACCACCATGTGGTAATTGAATCACTTTAATGCTGTTGTCATCGCTTGGCAACTCAATTTCTGTCGTCTGTTGCGGTTGGTTTTGTGACTCTTGTTCAGTATTTTCTGGCTCTTTTGGCGGTAAACCATATTTAGACAATGCAACAACCACTTTGCGGTTTTCTGCGCGGCCTTGCTCAGTGTCATTACTTGCGAAGGGCGAATACTGACCGTAACCTTCAATAGCCATACGCGCAGGGTTAATGCCTAAACTCTCAAGCTCAACCAGTACGGATGTAGCCCGCGCTACAGATAGCTCCCAGTTTGAGCGAAACATCTCATTACGAATACCTTCGTTATCGGTATAACCACGCACGCGTATGTAGTTATCAACCGGCGCGATAATATCTTTCACTAAACCAACAACTTGCTTGGCACGCTGCTGTGCAACAGCACTGCCCGATGAAAATAACATACCTGAACTTAATTCGATGATAAGCCAATCTTGGTGAAGCTCTAAACTCGCTTCGCCATCACGAATTTCATCAATAAGCGCAGACTGTAATTTAGTAAGTAAGCTGTCGAGAGGCTTGCCGAGATGTTTTTTCTCAATATTGCTGGTTTCGCTTTGTCCATCGAGTAATTCAGGACCCTGCTCATCTTTACGAATGCTCTCACCGTATAGAATGTCGTTCTCAGGACTAACTCTGTCAGTTAATATGCCTGTGCCGTTAACCCCTGTGCCAACCTGTTGTTGCTGACGAGCTGATTTTTCGAACACCTGCTCCAGTGAGTCTGAGAGAATCTGAAAGTCTTCATTTTTACTAATTGCGATAGCATACATGACCACAAAAAAAGCAAACATGATGGTCATGTAATCGGCATAAGAGACAAGCCAGCGTTCAGTATGTTGGTTTTTTGACGTGTTATGACGCAGACGACGGCGCATCATAATAAATTACTCGTCAACTAAGCTTGGGCGCTCTACACGGTACGCCTCAAGTTTTAGTTCGATATTTAGTGGGCTTTCACCTTGCGAAATAGCAATAATGCCTTCAGCAAGTAGTTCATGATACAGCATTTTTTGCTCAACTTGTTGCTTAAGTTTATTCGCCATCGGCAAGAATAATAAGTTAGCTAAACCAACACCGTAAATAGTAGCGATAAACGCAGTAGCCACACCGGCACCCAGTTTTTCAGGATCGGTGATA
Organism: Pseudoalteromonas sp. CO109Y; assembly: GCF_004208935.1. Classification (NCBI taxonomy): domain Bacteria; kingdom Pseudomonadati; phylum Pseudomonadota; class Gammaproteobacteria; order Alteromonadales; family Pseudoalteromonadaceae; genus Pseudoalteromonas; species Pseudoalteromonas sp. CO109Y. The sequence continues at coordinate 171,351 of NZ_SGPD01000017.1, read as the reverse complement.
AATTGCATAGCCTGAATCAAACCGAGTACCGCACCTAGAATACCAATTGTAGGGCTATAACCGCCCATGGCTTCGTAAACTCGGCTTACCTCAAGTAAGCGCTCGCGTTCAAGCATTAAATCAATTTCAAGGGTATCTCTAAGCTTTTGCTCATCAACCCCATCAACAAGTAGACTCAAGCCTTTTGCCGCATACGGGTCTGAATGCGACAGCGCATCAGACTCAAGGGCTAAGTATCCTTCTTGGCGTGCTTTGTGTGACCAACGCTTTACTTGTTCAATGGCTGCATCAATATCGTGATACGGCGGAAAGAACACCCAATGACTGATCTTCAGTGTTTTAGTAAAAACACTTGCAGGGGTTTGAAGCATCACAGCCCCAAGCGTACCACCGAGTACGATGATAAGCGCAGGACCATTAAACAGTGCAGAAACAACCCCGCCCTCTAATGCATAACCAAAGGCGATGGCACTTATCGCGACAATTAAGCCAAGAAAAGATAGCTTATCCACAGCCAGTCTCACGCGTTAGGCGAGCTGCAACATCAGTGAGTGCTAAGCTCTCGCTCGCCAGCCCCGCATTTGCAACAGCTTGTGGCATACCATACACCACACTGGTTTTTTCATCTTGCGCCCAAATAGTAGCACCGACTTGCTTAAGCATACGCGCACCATCACGGCCATCTGCGCCCATGCCCGTTAAAACTACAGCTAGCACATCACCACCAAAGGTTTTTGCAGCACTAGCAAAGGTCACGTCAACGCTCGGTTTATAAGTAATACGCGGACTGTCGTCTTCAAACACACGCAGTGTGCGAGAGCCGCCTCGTCCTTCTATTAGCATTTGTTGACCACCTGGCGCTAAATAAGCGGTACCAGGCACTAAACGGTCACCATTTTGCGCTTCTTTCACATTGATTCTGCATAAGCCATTAAGGCGTGCAGCAAAAGCAGGTGTAAACGCAGCTGGCATATGCTGAATAAGCAAAATAGGATGCGGAAAGTTAGCTGGCAGCTGAGTTAAAATTGTTTGTAGCGCTACAGGCCCACCGGTTGATGTGCCAATAGCAACTAACTGATATTGCTTGCCCGAAGCGCGAATATTACTCGTACTCGAAGACGATACGGCAGGCGAACTAGCAGGAGCTGGACGGCTAAAGCTGCGATCAGGTTGAACAATACCGCTACTCGTATTTGCAGTGCTACTGCTCCTTGGTGCAGGAGCCGGAGTTGGTCGCGAAATAGGTGCTGGGCGCGAAAAACGAGAAAGGCGACGGCGACCAATTTCTTTTACTTTATTTTGCAAAAGTGCGATTGCATCTTCATTGTTGCGTGCAATGTCTTCAAATTTTTTCGGTAAAAAATCTAACGCCCCAGCATCCAGTGCATCTAGGGTTGCGGTTGCACCATCACGAGTGAGTGATGAGAACATTAAAATAGGAGTTGGTGTTGCTGCCATTATTTCTTTTACGGCACTAATGCCATCAAGAACCGGCATTTCAACATCCATAGTAATTACATCAGGTTTTAGTTCACGGGCTTTATCTACCGCTTCACGACCGTTTACGGCAAAACCTATCACTTGAATATTGCTGTCTTGCTCTAAAATTTCGCTTACACGACGGCGAAAAAAGCTTGAATCATCAACAACTAATACTTTGACTGCCATTGGCACTCTCTTGTTTTATATCATTCAAAGTGCAGCTAAATACTGCACTTTATTATTTATTATTAGCCAACGTAGTGTTTAAGCATGCTAGGTACGTCGAGGATCAGTGCAATCCCACCATCAGAAGTAATTGTCGCACCTGCCATACCTGGTGTGCCTTGTAATAAGGCATCTAAAGGTTTAATAACAACTTCCTCTTGACCTATTAACGAGTCAACTACAAAGCCCACTTGCTTAGTACCTATTTGTACAATAACCACGTGACCTTCTGCTTTACGCTCTTGGCGGTTGGCACCTTTTACTAACCAATGTTGTAAATAGAAAAGCGGGATCGCTTTTTCACGTACAATAATTGTCAGTTGGCCATCAACTACGTTAGTTTTAGTTAAATCAAGGTGGAAAATTTCGCTAACACCAGCAAGTGGTAATGCGAAGGTTTGCTCACCCACAACAACCATTAAGGTCGGTAAGATAGCAAGTGTTAATGGCACCTTGATTTCAAGTGCAGTACCTACTCCCAGCTCAGACTGAATATTAACCGAGCCATTTAACTGAGTGATTTTAGTTTTAACAACATCCATGCCGACACCACGGCCTGAGATGTCAGAGATTTCTTCTTTGGTTGAGAAACCTGGTGCAAAGATTAAGTTGTACGCTTCGGTATCCGACAAGCGACTTGCTTGGTCGTGATCAATCACACCTTTGCTAATTGCGATTTTTTTCAGTTTCTCAGCATCCATACCTGCACCATCATCACGAATGGTTAGTAGGATGTGATCACCTTCTTGTGATGCCGAAAGCGTTACGGTACCTGTACGTGGTTTACCTGCGGCTTCACGCACGTCTGGCATTTCAATACCATGGTCAACAGAGTTACGCACTAAGTGCACCAATGGATCAGCAAGTGCTTCAACAAGGTTTTTATCTAAATCGGTTTCTTCACCAACTAGCTGCAGGTTAATATCTTTTTTCAAGCTACGGGCTAAGTCACGAACAACCCGTGGGAAACGGCCAAATACTTTCTTAATTGGCTGCATCCGGGTTTTCATCACCGCGCCTTGCAAGTCTGCGGTTACCACATCTAGGTTAGAGATGGCTTTACCCATTGACTCGCTATTGCTGTTATTAGCAAGGCTCACTAAGCGGTTTCGGACCAATACCAGCTCACCCACCATATTCATGATTTCATCGAGACGTTTAGTATCAACACGTACCGTTGTTTCTGCCTGTGGTGGTGGCGCTTTTTTCGGTGCAGCAGAAGCAGCAGGCGATTTTTCTGGTGCTTTTGCAGGTGCTGGAGCCGGTTTAGGCGCTGCGGCAGCAGGTTTAGGCGCAGGTGCCGGTTTTGATACTGCAGGCTGTGCTGGTTTTGCAGGTTCTGCTTTTGGTGGTTCAGGCGCTTTTTCTGGCGCAGTCGTTTCTAAAGACTGAGGAGCAGTACCTTTACCATGTAATTCATCAAGCAGTGCTTCAAACTCGTCATCGCTAATTTCATCGTCTGAGTCATTGCTTGAAGGTTCTGCTGCAGACGCCTGAGGAGCAGCCTGTGCAGGCTTTGTAGCTTCAGGCTGAGCAGGAGTATCTTGTTTTACTTCACCAAAGTTACCAACGCCATGCAGTTCGTCTAATAAGCTGTCAAATTCATCATCGGTAATATCGTCACTGTCATTGCTTACAGTATCTGCAGCAGGTGCTGCTGGGCCTTGGCCTTTACCATGAAGTTCATCTAGTAGGCTTTCAAATTCGTCTTCGGTGATTTCGTCAATATTTTGTGACTCAGCGCTGCTATCTGCAAGACCGCCGCCATCAAATAACATATCAAACGCAAATGGGTCATCTTCATCGATGTTGTCTGTTGTTGTTTCTGCTGTAACTTCAGGCGTATCAACAACTGGCTCTTCAACTGCGGGTTCTTCAGGTGCAACTGCAACATCGTCTGCTACAGATAAATCTTCACCTGCAAGCTCTTCTGCAGTCGGTGGCTGACTTAATTTATGAAGGACTTCTAATAGGGCTGGGTCTGCAGGCTCTGGCTGTTCGCGATTTTGAATCGTAGCGAACATTTCGTTGATAGTGTCGAGAGCCTGTAAAATTACGTCCATTAGTTCTGGTGTTACACTGCGCAGACCTTGGCGTAATAAATCGAAAACATTCTCTGCACCATGACACGCATCTACAAGTTCAGTCATACTTAAGAAGCCTGCACCACCTTTAACAGTATGGAAGCCTCTAAAAATGGCGTTTAATAGATCTTTGTCTTCTGGGTTGTTTTCAAGCTCGACTAATTGCTCTGACAAAAGCTCTAAGATTTCTCCTGCTTCAACAAGGAAATCCTGTAATATATCTTCATCGACTTCAAAGCTCATGCAGCTACTCTCCTCTTAGAAGCCCAGGCTTGATAATAGATCATCGACTTCATCTTGTCCTGAGACAACATCATCGCGAGACTCTTTATCAATAATTGGCCCTTCAGGACCTGCTAGTGTGTCACTTGTTGCAGGTGCTTTTTCTATGGCCTGTTTTTCTTGTTGTTGATGACCATCTTCTTGACTGCCAAACACAGTTAAGAGATTAATTAAACTGTCTTCTACCTCTCGCACCAACTCAATAACACGGCGAATAACTTGTCCGGTTAAATCCTGATAATCCTGCGCCATCAGCACATTAGTCATCAAACCTTGGAGCTCATCGGTTTTGGTATGCGAGTTATTCATGAACTTATCTAAGCTATGACATAACGATTTAAATTCACCGAGTTCAATTTCTCGGTTCATTAAACGATCCCACGTAGGTTTGATTGCGGCAATTTCATCAGCAAGTTGTTGCGCTATTGGTAAACTTGCTTCAACCGCATCCATGGTTTTATTGGCGGCGCTTTCTGTCATTTCCATAACATAATTTAAGCGCTGCTTAGCGTCTGGGATCGCTTCGGTAGTTAAATCAGTGAGACGAGTATCTAGGTCAAAGTTTTTTAATGCTTCATGAAGCTGACGCGTCAATTTGCCGACTTCAGCAAACAACTCTGATTGTTCTTTTGATGCAGCGTCAAGAATGAGCTTATCCGCTTTTTCTTGTTCACCATTTTCAAGATACTCAACAAGTTGACGAGCTTGCTCTAAACTTATTTGAGGCGCAGCAAGTGCTGACATAAGCCTCTCCCCTTAGATTAACCTAGACGTTCAAACACTTTTTCCAATTTGGTTTTAAGTGTCGCAGCAGTGAATGGTTTAACGATATAGCCATTTACACCTGCTTGAGCAGCAGCAACAATTTGTTCTTTTTTCGCTTCAGCTGTCACCATTAAAACAGGAATATGCTTAAGGCTATCATCAGCACGAATTGCACGTAACAAATCAATACCTTGCATACCAGGCATGTTCCAATCTGTTACAACAAAATCAAATTCTTGATTTTGTAGCATTGGCAATGCTGTTGAACCGTCGTCAGCTTCCTGCACATTGGTAAAACCTAAATCCCTTAATAGATTTTTAATGATACGTCTCATTGTAGAAAAATCATCAACAACAAGAATTTTCATGTTTTTATCCAAAACATCCTCCGGTGAGGTTTGAACCTTTATTTACTTACTACTAATTAATCCAGTCATTGATTTTTGCTTTGAGCTTAATCATCGCCTGACCATGTATTTGACTCACACGCGACTCGCTAACATCGAGTATGTGTCCTATTTCTTTTAAGTTCATTTCGTCGTTGTAGTACAAAGACAAAACGAGAGCATCTCTTTCTGGTAACGATTGGATAGCCGTTAATAGAGACTGGTTAAACCGCTCATTTTTAACGTTATTAAACGGTTTGTCTAGTCCTAAATCCTGACCTACTGGTGTGATAACGTCTTCATCTACACCTAAATCTTCAATACCTAATACTTTACTCGAATTTACATCATGTAGAATATGATGGTACTCATCTAGCGTAATATCAAGTTTTTCAGCGACTTCAGTATCTTTGGGCTCACGATTTAAAGAGCTTTCTAATTCGGAAATGGTTTCAGCCACAAGGCGGGCATTTCGGTGAACAGAGCGTGGCGCCCAGTCACCTCTACGAATTTCGTCTAACATCGCACCACGAATACGAATTCCAGCGAAGGTTTCGAAACTAGCACCTTTGCTAGCATCAAAGTTTTTTGACGCTTCAATTAGGCCTATCATGCCTGATTGAATTAAATCATCGAGTTGCACACTGGCAGGTAAACGAGCAATTAGATGGCATGCCACTTTTTTGACTAAAGAGGCATGTTTTTCGACAATCGCATTTAAATTCTGTGCTGATTGATATCCCATCGCTTTATTCACCGATGTTGTCATAGTTAGCCGTTTACTAGTTTTTCAATAAAAAATTCTAAATGGCCAGACGGTTGATTAGGGATCGGCCACTTAACTGCTTTTGTTGCTAATGTTTTAAACGCCACCGCTGCCGGAGAGTTCGGGAATAATTCAACAATCACCTTTTGACGTCGCGTAGATTTACGCATGTTCTCGTCATAAGGAATGGTTGCTACCAACTCCATTGAAACATCTAAAAAACGATCCGTTACTTTTGAAAGTTTAGCAAATAATTCTTGCCCTTCACGCAAACTGCGCACCATATTGGCAACAATTTTAAATTTATATACGCCATGCTCACGGCTAAGCACTTTAATAAGTGCGTAAGCATCAGTAATTGAGGTAGGTTCATCGCATACAACCACAACAACGTCTTGGGCTGCACGAGAAAAGCTTAATACCATGTCAGAAATACCTGCGGCGGTATCAACAATTAATATATCAAACTCGGTGTTTAACTCGCTAAAAGCGCGAATAAGGCCTGCATGCTCAGATGGCGTTAATTCAACCATACTTTGTGAACCAGACGTCGCTGGTACAATTTTGATGCCCGCAGGGCCTTCAACAAGAATTTCGTCAAGCTCACACTCGCCTGACAAAACATGAGATAAATTACGTTCAACACGAAGGCCAAGCATTACGTCACAGTTTGCCAAACCTAAATCGGCATCTAATACTAATACACGATTTCCTTGCTGACCTAATGCGATTGCGGTATTGAGTGAAACGTTGGTTTTACCCACTCCACCTTTACCGCCAGTAACAGCGATAACTTTAACGCCACTATTATTATTTTGATTCATTTTGCGCAGGCCGCTTGCTTGATCTAATACTGTGTTAATCATACATCCCTACTGTGTTCGACGCTACTGCTTGACGTCTTGAATGTTGTGCTTTTGCTCGTTTTAAATACAATTGTTCAGCTTTTTTCACTAGTTTTTCAGCATTCGCTACGCGAATATCCTCAGGAACGCGCTGACCGTTAGTAAGATACCCTATTGGCAGGCGATTTTGAATCGCTATGCTAATAATCTCACCTAAACTTAAAGATTCATCCAATTTAGTGAAGATACAGCCACTTAGGTGAACCTTTTTAAAGTGTCTTACGGTTTCTTGCAACACATTTATCTGTGCTGTAGCACTTAATACTAAATAACTACGAATATCAACACGCTGATTACGCATTAGGGTATTTAACTGCTCAGTTAAACGTAAATCACGTTGGCTCATACCCGCTGTGTCTATTAATACTAGACGCTTATTACGTAAATGGTATAACACTTCAGCTAATTCATTCGCATCTTTTACCTGCTTAACACCACAGCCAATAATTCGACCATAAGTAGCCAATTGTTCGTAGGCACCAATTCTGTAGGTATCAGTGGTGATCAACGCCACTTTATCAGCACCATATTTTTGTGCACCCAGTGCAGCTAATTTTGCAACTGTGGTTGTTTTACCAACGCCTGTTGGACCCACTAATGCGAATACACCACCTTGACGCAGGATTTCGTTATTCGTTGTATGCATTTGGTTTTCAACCATTTGCAGAAGTGCTTGCCACGCTTGTTGACGTGATACATCGTCAGGAATGAAACACGCCATTTGCTCAGCAACATCACGTTCAATGCCCATACCTGCTAAGCGGTCAATCATACATGCACGAGTCGGATCGCGGCGCGCCATATCTTGTTGCATTAGGCCAGATACTTGGTGTTCAAGTAATTGACGAATCGCATTCATTTCTTCGCGCATGGTCGTCATTTCTGATTGATTCGCAGGTGCTGAGTTTTTGTGCTCGGCTGGTGAATCTAAATCATCAAAACCAGAATCTAAGTCGTCATCAAAACCTAAGCTATGTGCTTGAGTTTGTACACGAGGTGCTGCTTGCTGTTGATAACGAGGAGCTTGCTTATATTCAGGCTGTTGCTGCTCACAGCTTGGCTCTTTTGGTTGATAGTGTTCACTCGTATCAATACCAGATTGACTAAACATTGACGCAAGCTCTGGCGAACGAGGGCGTGGGGCTTGACGCTCAAGTAACGCTTGTAGGCTATCAGCAACTTTCGCTTGCGGCTCAGGTTTAGCACGCATTGGCTCAGGTTTAACAAAGTTATGCTCTGGAGCAGGTGCTGATTGTGCCACGGCTGGTTTAGCTTCGGCTTTCGGGGCTGCTTTGTCGTAATCAACAGCTGCAACGATTTCAACGCCGTTAGCAAGCTTTTTGTTCGACATAATAACCGCATCAACACCTAGTTCATCTTTCACTTCTTTCAGTGCTGTGCGCATATCTTTAGCAAAAAAACGTTTAATTTTCATGGTTCAACCCCTTTACTATCCTATTGTTGGCCTACTGAGCTGACAATCTTAATCTGTCTTTCGTCTGGTACCTCTTGGTAAGACATCACCCTTAAACCTGGGATGGTGTACTTAACGAAGCGAGATAACACAGTTCTTAACATTCCTGACGTTAACAGTATCGAAGGTTCACCGGCCATTTCTTGGTTTTGATGCGCTTCATTCAATGATTGTTGAAGTCGCTCTGCAAGGCTTGGCTCTATTCCGGCACCTTCGTCACCTGCATTCTGAAGTGACTGATGCAACATCTGTTCCAACTCAGGCGCCAAGGTTATGACAGGGATCTCAGAAGACATACCAACAGCGTCTTGAACGATTAGTCTGCGCAGTGAAATTCGCACTGCAGCCGTTAGTACATCTGGGTCTTGGCTACGTGGGCCATACTCAACAAGGGTTTGAACAATCGAGCGCATATCGCGAATTGCCACCCCTTCATTGAGTAAGTTTTGTAGCACTTTTACGATAGTAGTAAGTGGTAATACGTCAGGAACCAGTCCTTCAACAAGACGTGGATGACTCTTCGCTAACATATCTAGTAAGTTTTGAACTTCTTCATGACCAAGTAGTAAAGCAGCACTGTTAGTAAGTAACTGGCTGATATGAGTTGCAACCACAGTTGCAGAATCAACCACGGTATAGCCAAGTGATTGTGCTTCATCTTTTTGATCAGGTTTGATCCAAACCGCATCTAATCCAAATGCAGGGTCTTTTGTGGCAACTCCTTTGATTGGACCAAATACTTGGCCTGGATTAATCGCTAACTCATCACCATGCTTAAGCTCACCCTCACCGCTTGAAACACCCATCATAGTAATTCTGTAAGCGTTAGGGTCGAGCTCTAAGTTATCGCGAATGTGCACAGGAGGCACCAAGAAGCCAAGTTCCTGAGACAGTTTTTTACGCACACCTTTAATACGATTTAACAGTTCACCACCTTGAGATTGGTCAACAAGTGGAATTAAGCGATAACCCACTTCTAAACCAATAACATCAACTTGCTGAACGTCATCCCAACCCAGTTCTTTTTGTTCTTGTTTGTTGGCAACACCTGTACCTGGTGCACCACCATTTGCCTCTTGCTCTGCTTTTTCGGCTTCTGCTTTGGCTTTTTGTTGTTGTGTGAAATAAGCAAGGTAACCCAGTAATGCACCTAAGCTTAAAAATGCAATATGCGGCATACCTGGTACAAGACCCATGATGATCAAAATACCTGATGCGATATAAAGTGATTTTTCGTTACCTAGCTGTGTCTTAACTTGGTCGCCCATATTGTGCGATTCATTTTGACGGGTAACAACGATTGCGGTACCGATTGACAGTAATAGTGAAGGTAGCTGTGCAACTAGACCATCACCAATGGTTAGCAAGGTGTACACTTCCATCGCACGGCTGAACGATAAATCATGTTGGATCATACCAACAAATAAACCACCAACGATATTAATCACGAGAATAACGATACCCGCTATCGCATCGCCTTTTACGAACTTACTTGCACCATCCATTGAACCATAGAAATCGGCTTCACGAGTAACTTCTTCACGACGTTCTCGGGCTTGTTCTGCACTGATGAAACCGGCGTTCAAGTCAGCATCAATCGCCATTTGTTTACCTGGCATTGCATCAAGAGTAAAGCGAGCTGATACTTCAGAAATACGGCCAGCACCTTTGGTGATAACCACAAAGTTAATAATGATTAAAATTAAGAAGACCACTAAACCAACTGCATAGTTACCGCCGATAACCACCGAGCCAAAGGCCTCGATAACTTTACCGGCTGCATCTCCACCGTTATGACCTTCTAGCAATACCACACGGGTACTGGCGACATTCAGTGCTAAGCGCATGATGGTTGCAATTAGTAGAACCGCAGGGAACATACCAAATTCAAGTGGTTTCATGGTGTAAACAGTAACTAGTAACACCACCAGTGCTAACGCGATATTAAACGAAAATAGAATATCTAAAAGAAATGGCGGCAGGGGTAAAATCACCATGCCCAGCGCAGCAAGTACCATTAACGGCGTGCCGATACCCTTCGCATACTCTTTTTTATCTCTGTTAAGTTGTTGTAATACCGCTTTAAATTCCATAATTCAACAATTTCAAAAAATTGACACTACACGGAATTTGCAATAACTATTCCAAGTTATAAATTTATACCAATTCGCTTAATAAAGTGAGCAATTTTGAGGCAATAAAACCTCGTTGATAGCAAGGCAAAAATTTCGTTATTTAGTTGTTCTAAATCAGAAATTTTTAACGCAGATAGCGACAGGTTTAATCCCTCAAAATGATTATAGTATTATTGCGGATTGGTATTACTAATATTTGTAAGCATCGGGTATTGGGAGCTTTTTATTGAGTGGTACAGGACGTTTACCGCGCCCTTTTTGGAAGCGTTTTAACTGGAAAACATAAGCTAGCACTTGCGCAACGGCAGTGAATAGCTGATCGGGTATTTGATTGCCCACATCGGTGGTGTGATACAGCGCACGTGTAAGCATTGGTGATTCAACAATTGGCACGTCATTACCCTTGCCTACTTTACGAATTTGCATAGCAAGCTCGTCCACGCCTTTGGCAAGAACAATAGGCGCACCCGCTTTAGCTGTATCGTATTTTAGTGCTACAGCATAATGGGTCGGGTTGGTTACGATCACATCGGCATCAGGCACGTCTTGCATCATACGCCTTTGCGACATTTCACGCTGAGTACGGCGAATGCGCGCTTTTATTTGCGGATCACCCTCAGAGTTTTTGTATTCGTCTTTCACCTCTTGTAGAGTCATTTTTAACTGTTTATGGTGCTTATGACTCTGATAAGGGGCATCAATTGCAGCAATGAGTATTAAAGTACAGGTTAAGCCTAAGAACATCCAAGAGAGGATTTCGAGTGCATGGATAAAATTTCCGGGCGCGCTTTCAATGCTTAGATGCAGTATTTCATCAAAGAAAGTATTAATTAAGAACACCGCAAAACCTGCAACCACTACAAATTTTAAAATAGACTTAACTAGCTCTACTCCTGCTTGAGGGCCAAGCATACGCTTAATACCTTTAGCCGGCGACATCTTACTAGCCTTTGGTGCTGCCGCTTGCCAACTAAAGTTATAGCCCCCCAGTAAAGTGTTTCCAACAAAAGCGGCTATCACGATGATCAACACAAACATAGCCATAGGGAATAACAACGCATCTGCAACAATTCCCCACACTGAAAACATTTTAGTGGTGTCGTAAGTTTCATTACGATTAAGGCTTAATAAGCGCCCCATCACATTATAAAGCCCTTTGCCAATTTCAGGTCCATAAAGTAATAGTGACACTGCCGAGAAGATAAGTACAAACATGGTGCCTAGCTCTTTAGAACGGGCAACCTGGCCTTTTTTCTTGGCGTCGTCTATTTTCTTCCCGGTGGGTTCTTCGGTTTTTTCTTGACCAGAATCTTCAGCCATGGCGTGCTCCTAAGGTGTACAACCAACAAGGCTGCACATTAACTCAACCATTTTTAACCACTGAAACTCAAATTGAGTCATGAAGTTACCTAACGTCGCCCATATGATTACAAGACCAGCTACTAAGGTAAACGGAAAACCAATCGAAAAAATATTTAACTGTGGTGCCGCACGAGTCATTACACCAAACGACATGTTAATAACCAGCATGGCTGTCAGTGGTGCTAAAGCAAGCACCAAGGCTGTAGTAAACATCCAGCCGCCCCAAGTAACGATATCCCAGTAATGATCAACCGCCCACCAATTGCCATCAATTGGTAGCACTTCAAAGCTATGAATGACCATTTGAATCATCATTAAATGACCATTGAAAACAAAAAATAGTAAGGTAGCCAGAATCAAATAAAACTGACCAACTGCGGGAACGTTTAAGCCATTTGACGGATCAACAACGGACGCAAAACCAAGGCCTGTTTGCATCGCGAGTATTTGCCCTGCAAGGACAAATGTATTGAGTAGTAAGGTTGATGCAAAGCCTATGGCCACACCAATAAGCATTTGTTGAATGACCACGAGAATCATTTCAAAGGAGAATAGGTTATTAAAAGTCGCAGGGGGCAGCATAGGCACAGCAACAAAGGTTACCACAATCGCTAAACCTAGCTTGATTCGGGTTGGTACGTTTCTCGCGCCAAGGCCTGCCATGATCATAATCATTGAGCTAATACGCACTAATGGCAGCAAAAAGTCGCTGAGCCATTGAATAATGACCGCAAATGGAAATTCCATTTAGCCTGCTATCTCCGGTATAGACATCACTAAACGGGTAAAATAGTCCATAAGCTCTTGAGTGAACCAATGGCCACCGACAATAAGTGCGCTTATGGTAATTAGCAAACGAGGTAAAAAGCTTAAGGTTTGCTCATTGATTGATGTTGCCGCTTGGAAAACAGCCACTACAAGACCGACTAATAAGCCAGGTACTACGATTGCAGACACTAACTTTATAACTAAAAATAGCGCGTCACTGAGTATATCGACAAAAATTTCTGGTTCCATTTTGTCTCTCCTACCTAATTATGTGTCTTGAATTGCATTGTTACACCCCGAGCCCAAAGCTCTTCGCCAGCGTGCCCATCACAAGGCTCCAACCATCTACTAATACAAACAGCATAATCTTAAACGGCAAAGATACAATCATCGGCGAAAGCATCATCATACCCATGGCCATTAATACGGAGGCCACTACTAAATCAACTATCAAAAAGGGAATGAAAAACATAAAACCAATGATAAAGGCCGTTTGCAATTCGCTGGTAACAAACGCTGGGATCAATACAATCAACGGCGTGTCTTCTGGCGAATCTAATTGCTCATAACCCGCTATTTTCGCAAAGGTCTCTAAATCTTTTATACGAACTTGCGAGAGCATAAACGCTTTCATTGGCTCTTTGGCAAGTTCTAATGCTTGCACTGAGGTAACTTGTTCATTCAAGTACGGCTCAATGGCACGCTCATTCACCTGCTGATAAATTGGCGCCATAATAAAAATACTCAAAAACAGCGACATGCCTAACAAAATTTGATTCGATGGTGTTTGTTGTAAGCCTATTGCTTGGCGTAATATCGCCAGAACCACAATAATCCGTGTAAATGAAGTCATCATAATGACCGCTGCCGGAATAAAACTCAGCGCCGTCATAATCGCTAACACTTGTAGCGTCACGGAGTAATCTTGAGAGCCATCAGGGTTGGTGGTAATGGTCAGTGCTTCTATGCCTTCAGCGTTAACCGACGGCAAAAACAACACACTTGCTAAAATAAGTATCCACTTGATCATAGCGTTAATTCTTTTTATTTGAAGGTGATTGTGGGTTCAGCAACTTACCAAATTTTTTGGCAAGTTCTGGCAGTTCTTTTTCTTGTAATGGTGTTTCTAGTTTATGCAGGTAGTTAATACTATGCGGGGTCACACCAATTAAGTGCTGAGCGTTATCGATTTCAATGACCATCAAGCGCTCACGAGAGCCTAAAGGCAAACTGCGCACTACTTTAAATTCATCACTATTAGCAAGATTTGGATTTAGTTTTTTAACCAAAAAAGCCAAAGCAATAATAACCACCAGCACTAAAAGCAAAGACATCACCATAGACAGTAAATCTGCCGTCGGTGATGCCGTAGGAAATGCAGTGCTCGACGCACTTGTTAAAGCGACTAAAGCATTCATCGTAACTTTTTAATACGCTCAACTTGGCTGATAACGTCCGTTAAACGAATACCGAACTTATCGTTTACGACAACCACCTCACCATGCGCAATCAGGGTGCCATTAACCAATACATCAAGTGGCTCACCAGCGACTCGGTCTAGTTCTACCACTGAACCTTGGTTAAGCTGTAATAAGTTACGAATGTTGATTTTTGAACGACCCACTTCCATCGAAATAGTAACTGGAATGTCCAAGATGGTATCAAGTTTACGTTTTTCGTCGCCAGACAGCTCATGTCTTTCATCTTTTAACTCATCAAGCTCCGCTACAGCAGCATCACCTGAGCCACCCTCAGCTTCTTCAGCTTCGGCTAGTGCCGCAGCCCATTCGTCCATTGTATCTTGATCATCACTCATTATGTTTAACCTTATAAATCGACTACCAGTCTAAATCTACACCTTCAGATAGATGTAGATCTTCTTCTAGTTCTGCTAATTCTGCATCTGAATCCAGTTTTTTGCCACCTTTTGTGAACACATGTAGTTCTGACTTAACTGATTCAGGGCGTTTAATTTTTTCGCTAATTTGTAGTGCCACATTGTCACGAGAGCGGCCCATTTTCGCTCTAAAGGTCGGCAATTCTTCTACAAATACGGTGATATGTTCTGGCATTTCAACAGGGATAATATCGCCAGCTTTAAGCTCCATAATCTGTTGTAGCGTTAGATCAACTTCAAGCAATTGAGTCGATAAATCGACCTCAACATCCATGATCTCATCACGTAATGCTTTACTCCAACGTAAGTCAGTGTCTTCGGTGTCTGATTGCACACCGGCATCGAGTAATTCACGGATTGGCTCAAGCATCGAATAAGGTAATGCGATATGGAAATCACCGCCACCACCATCTAGCTCAATATGGAAAGAGCTAATAACAACCACTTCAGTTGGACTTACGATGTTAGCCATCGCTGGGTTAACTTCTGAGTCAAGGTACTCAAAAGACACATCCATTACCGGCGCCCATGCTTCTTTATAATCTTCGAAGATGATTTTAAGCAGCATTTGAACAATACGGCGTTCTGTTGGGGTAAATTCACGGCCTTCTATTTTTGCATGATAGCGGCCATCACCACCAAAAAAGTTATCCACTAAAATGAATACTAATCGGGCTTCCATGGTAATTAGGCCGGTGCCCTTCAACGGACGAAAACGTACCATGTTCAAACTAGTTGGCACGAATAAGGTATGAATATATTCGCCAAATTTAATCATTTGTACGCCGTTAATCGACACCTCAGCGGTGCGGCGCATCATGTTAAATAGGCTAATTCGCATATGACGGGCAAAACGTTCATTCACGATCTCCAAGGTCGGCATACGACCCCGAACAATACGATCTTGTGATGAGAAGTCATACTGTAAGGTATTACTGTCTAAGTCATCACCTTCGTGAATATCTTCCTCTTCGACTTCATCAACGCCATGTAAGAGCGCATCAATTTCGTCTTGAGATAATAAATCGCTCACGCTGACCCCTTATTGCATCACAAAGCCGGTAAATAATACCCGCTCTATCACTTTGCTACCTTCAACATCACTTAATGCTGATTGTACTTTTTCAAGTGCAGCAACACGTACTGACTCTTTACCTTCACTAGTACCTAATTCATCTGCGGTCGTTGTTGAAAGAACGCCAAGTAAGGTACTTTCGATAAGTGGAATATGCTTTTTGGCAGTTTCTTCGTTCACTTCACCGCGAACAAGTAGCTGAACTTTTATTTGTACAATTCGGTCGCGACTAGCACCGGGTACATTAAATACAAATGGGCGTGGCATTGCGACATACAGAGCCGAACCAATCTGTGCAGAGCTAGATGGTGCAGCAGCCTCTGTCACTGTGGTTTCATCTGCTAGGCTTTCTTCAGGGGCATCATCGCCCATAAATAAAAAGTAACCCGCAGCAGCACCCGCAATCAACACTACAGCAGCAATGATGATAATCAGCTTCTTTTTGCCTTTACCCGTATCTTCTATTTCTAAATTTGCTTCTTCGGCCATTGTCACTTCCCTCAAAGTTACAGCAAGCTGTTTATCGCGCTGTAACTATTTTATTTCTTATAATAGCAGGACTTATGCATAGTAATCTATTGATGATGAAGATTGTTGTCGAGAAGTTTCTGCGCTTTGTGCTGTTACTTCTGGCTGCTGCTCTTCAGCTTGTTGATTTCCAGCAAGCTGACCTTGCCCAGACTGCTCTTGTTGTTGCTCAGGGTTACCCTGCTGAATACTACTTTCACCAAGTTCAATACCTTGCTGTGCAAGCATTTCTCGTAAACGTGGCATTGATTGCTCTAAAGCTTCTTTAGCCTGCTGATTTTGAACAACAAAATTAATTTGAGCTTGCTCCGCATCGCTACGTATACGAATTTGCATACTGCCCATTTCTGGCGGATCTAAGCGAATTTCAGCTTCTTTATTATTAATATTTAGTAACGCGCTAACTCGCTCTTGAAGCATCTTTGCAGCATCACTTTTTATGATATTAATCGCTTGCATTACACCAGGGTCAACATTCACCGATTTAGATTGAGTCTGAGTTTGCGCAGTTGTTTGTGTATGCATTGTTTGTACGTCTAGTGCTTGCTCATATTGCTGATGAGCCATCTCATAGGCACCTGGTTGTGTTGTTGCATTTGCTTGAGTCGTTAGCTGAGTAAATAATTGAGCTACACGCACAGTAACAGTTTCCTGTGTACGTTCTGTATTAATTTTTGTATCAAGCTCTGTGGTTACTTCTTCACTAGCAACTACTTTTGTCACATCGGCTGTAATTTGCGCGGTATTATTTGGTTTCGCTTTATTATTTTCAACATTAACTGTTGCTGCGGTTACTGGCATCGCAGTACTGGCTGTTGCAGGGGCATTTATAGCCTCTGTCAGCACAGTTTGAGCTGCAGCCAATTTTTCGTACTGAGCAGTGCCCGGCGTTAACGTTTGCAGCTGAGTGTTCACTTTGTTTAACAATGCTTGCTGCTCATCCTTAGTCAGCGCCGTGATTTGCTTTTCTACACCTGTAGGTAATTTGTTATCGAGAGCCTTATTGTCAGCTAATTTAGCATCTTGTTTTGCCTGGCTTTCTTCAGCAATGTCTTGCTCTACAGCAAGTTGTGATACAGGACTCTGTGCAGCTTGCGTTGTAGGCTTACTACTGTTCACATCAGTCAATAGCAACTTGATTGTTGCCACCTCATCAGCACCGAGCTTATTATCAGCTTTAAGTTGATTTATTTGTTGCTCAAGTTGCTTTTGTTGCTCAGAGGTTAGCGATAAACCTTTAGCGAACTCACTTACAGCCTGCCCATCGCCACTTTGTACTTTGGCCAGCAAGCTAACGATTGACTTATCTGTTACTGGTTTATCTAAAACTGGTTTTTCTGTTACGGCTTGATCAATTTTGGCAGCTGCGTCAGCTGGTTTATCTGCCATTTTTGCCGTGCCAGCTTCAATGTTTTTAGCAATGCTTTGCTCAGCACTGAAATTTGCTGCCGTTTTGTCAGTGTAGCTTTGTGTTTGTTTTGAATTAACTTCAGCTGTTTTTGTATCTACTTGAGCATCGCTATTTAAATCTGCAACCACCTTATTTAAAACAGTTTTACTTGTCTCATTTGCCCCAAGTTCTTTGCCTTCAGATGTTTTTGTAGCGTCTGAATTCACAGCCTGTTTCTGAGCGCTATTTAACAGAGCGTCTACATCAACTGTGGTTTCTTTGTTGTCAGTTGCTTGTGTTGAACTGGCAAAGTTAGCTACTTGAGGCTTTGTATCAGGTGTATTAACAGCTGAAACACCCTGCTTTTCTTTGTCTGTTAATGGACCATCAACAATCGGAGTCACGCTATCTTTTGGTGGTAAATCGCCAATCGCTTTTAGCTGGCTATCTACCGCTGTCGCAACTTTAGACTTATGTAATAAGCTTGCTATTGAACTGTCGCCTTCAGCGTCGGCTTTTGAATCATCGGTTTGTGCAACGTCTGTCATCGGTGAAGGTATAACAGGTGTAATGGTATCGATTGGGGTTGGTTTTTTATCAACAACTACTGGGCTAAAGTCATTATTTTCAATCAATTTATTAACACGTGTACTCATAGCTTGAGCTGCATTAATTTGCGAAAGCAGTGAGTTTTCTTCATCTTCTACAAGTGCAAGTTCATCGCTTGGCTCTTTAGTTACAGCTTCATTACGAATATCTGGGCTTGTTTTAGATTGCTGCTGTGTAGACGTGGTAGCAGTTGCAACTTTAGCATCAGCAGTTGTGTTTTCATCACCTAATTTGGCATCTGATTTAGGCTCTTCAGAAATACTGATAGCTTTAGTTTCATCAACAGAATGAGTATCTGCATCACTTTTTGTTTGAGGGGTGGTATTTGCTTGCGCGTTTGCCGCTTCACTTGCTTCTGTAAGTGAAGTTAAAAAACTTAAGCCCGATGCTTTGTCGCTAGACTCTGAGTCTTTGCCTGAAAAACCAGTACCTTGCTCAGTTTTAACCTGCAAATTGATATCACTGATCGCCATAATTCACCTAAAACTAAAGAGGCAATTTGCCGCCGCAAGTGCCAAAATTAATGCTACTGGTTAGGTAAATGCAATTAACATGCCTAAAAAAGATAGTATTTTAGAGAAGTGCGTTTTTAAGTTGACGTTGATAAAACTGATTTGAAGCGAACTCATCCAGCATTTTTTGCTCCGCTTTAGCTACTTGCATCGCTTGTTTTTCAGCTTGCTTTTCGATTAATTTCGCTACTGCTTTTGCTTTCACTTGCTGTTTTAACCACAATGCTTTGCGCTGCGTAACAACTTGTTTTGCAGTATTCACTGTGCTTGCTTGCTGGCGTATCGCTTCTTCAATTTTTGCGATAAAGGCATGATATTGACTAAACCCAGCACTAGACAAACCAGAGCGACCTTTCAAATGCAACTGCTGAGAATACTCCATGCGAAAGTTATTCAGCCCTTGCAGTTTTTGTTGATTACTTTGTAAGTGCTGCTGGGCTTTTAAATAATCCATGCGTAAAGATTCTTCTTTATCGCTCTCAAGCTTTAACAATAAATCAAGTTTACTTTGAGCCATTAACCTTGTCCTAATAACTGCGCAAGACCTTGTAGACCATCATCATAACTGATCACATCTTTCATGCCTTGCTGAAGGAATTGATTCACACGTGGCATCATATTAATTGCTTGGTCAAGCATAGGGTCGGTGCCTTTTTGGTACGCACCTAGTGTGATCATATCTTTGTTCTGTTGATACATTGAATACACTTGTTTTAGCACACGAGCTTGTTGCATATGTGCTTCAGATACAACCTGTGGCATAACACGAGAAATCGATTTTTCAATATCAATAGCCGGATAATGACCACTGTCAGCTAAATCTCGAGATAAAACAATGTGGCCATCTAATATAGCACGAGCAGAGTCAGCAATTGGATCTTGCATATCATCCCCTTCACTAAGCACAGTGAAAAACGCGGTGATTGAACCTTGCCCTTCACCACCATTACCGGCACGTTCCACCAGCGCAGGCAGTTTAGCAAATACTGAAGGCGGATACCCCTTAGTCGCAGGAGGCTCGCCAACTGCTAAGGCAATTTCACGTTGCGCCATGGCATAACGGGTAACGGAGTCAAGTAATAACAATACGTTAAGACCTTGATCGCGAAAGTATTCCGCAATGGTCACTGCACTTTCACAGCCTTTTAAACGCATTAATGGTGAAGCATCCGCAGGAGCTGCGACCACCACTGAGCGCTTACGCCCTTCAACACCTAAAATTTCTTCAATGAACTCTTTTACCTCACGACCACGTTCACCCACAAGACCTACCACAATTACATCTGCTTCAGAGCCGCGAGTCATCATACCCAGTAATACTGATTTACCGACACCAGAGCCTGCAAACAGACCCATACGCTGGCCTTGACCTACGGTAATAACGGAGTTGATGGCTCGTACACCTACATCCATAGGCTGACTAATTGGTCGTCTTGCAAGAGGGTTAATTGAGTTTTGCGCAAACTTTAAGTGATGCTCAGCATTAATGGCACCTAAGCCATCAAGTGGCCGACCAAGGCCATCCACTACACGGCCAAGTAAACTCATGCCGACAGGCAACCCAGTTTCATTTAGCTTTGGGATAACTCGGGCACCAGGCAGTACGCCAGAGATGTGATCATTTGGCATCAAGTAAAGTGTTTGGTCATTAAAACCAACGACTTCAGCATCAACAAAGCCGTTAATGGTTTCAATTTTACATTGACTGCCAACAGGTGCTCTAAGCCCTTTTGCTTCTAGCGTTAAACCAACGACACGCGTCAGAATACCGGCAACAGCTGGTTTTGGGGCCTTGATATTTTTTTCATAGCGCTGTAAGCGTTCGCTTAGAGTCATTGATTGAACACTCATAATGAGCCTAAAAAGTATTAGATACCACTGCTATGCAAAAAGTTTTCCAACGTTTCTTTGACGCGGGTTTTTATTGTCATGTCGAGGGATGATTGCGGGGTTTTAATTTCGCAGCCACCACGTTCTAAAGTCGGTTCTGCAACTAACTGCCAATGGTTATCTGCGATAGCTTGTTCGCCATAACTTTCGGTAATTAAAGTAATATCATCAGGATGTAAGTGAATACGTACTTTAGCTTGCTCTTCACCTAACGCATCAATAGCTTGCTTCAAAGCATGTAAAATGACTTCAGGTGAGGTTTTAATTTCTTGGTAAACTAAAACTTCAGTTAACATCACAGCTAACTGCACTAACTGCTTTTCGGCACTTTCATCGACTTTAGATAATGGTTGAGAAAGGCTATCAAGTAAGCTTCTTAAGTTGGTCAGCTGCTCTTCTAAAATTGGCTTTATTTCTTCTTGGCCTTGCTCCTTACCAAGCTCAACACCTTCTTTAAAGCCAGCTTCTTTTCCCTCATGTGCGCCTTTTTCAAAACCATCTATATAGCCTTGCTCATGGCCTTGCTTTAGTCCTTCTTCGTAGGCATCTTGACGGATCTTTTCAAGCTCAGCCATTGTTAGCGACGGAATTTCAGGCTCTTCTGGCTGCTCTTCGGCCTGCTGCTTTTGCTGCTCTTTGCGATATAAGTCAGCTAAAGGCGTGCCATACGCCGTTGAGCGTCCAGCGAGTTTTGTTGTATCTTGCGTCACTTCAGGAATTGGCCAGTTTTCCAATAATTCATCAGCAGCTTCACTGGCATGTACTGGGCGTCCTGTATGAAATGAAGACTTACTCATGGCTTACAGGAACTCCTCACCACCACCGCCACCAAGCATAATTTCACCTGAGTCAGCTAAACGACGTGCCGTAGAAAGAATTTCTTTCTGTGCCGCTTCTACTTCACTAATACGAACAGGGCCCATTGCCTCAAGATCATCAGCGAGTAATTCAGCAGCACGTTTTGACATATTGCCCAAAATCTTCTCTTTTAATGCTTCGTCAGTACCTTTAATAGCTTTCATTAATACATCTTGCTGTACTTCACGTAGGATCGCTTGAATACCACGGTCTTCAACATCCATTAAGTTCTCAAAGACAAACATAAGGTCTTGGATTTGCTGTGACATCTCTTCATCGTGTTCACGGATTGAATCCATTAACTGACCTTCAACATTGGTATCTAGGTAGTTCATGATATCAGCAGCCGCTTTCAAGCCACCCATTTTCGCAGCTTGCGCACCAGCTTGACCTGCGAACTGTTTCTCCATAATTTCATTCAACTCTTGCAATGCTGCTGGTTGAACTTCTTCAAGGTTAGCAATACGCATGGTTAAATCTAAGCGCACTTTTTCTGGGAATTGCGACAAGATTTCCGCTGATTGCTCTGGCTCTAAATACGATAAAACAATGGTTTGAATTTGCGGATGCTCGTTGCGAATAATATTCGCCACTTGCTTTGAGTCCATCCACTTCAATGAATCAAGACCTTTCGCCCCTGAGCCCATAACAATTTGGTCAATAAGGCTGGCTGCCTTGTCTTCACCAAGCGCTGCTGTAAGGGCTTTTTTGATAAAGTCTTCAGACTGGAAGCCAATGGTACTGAAGCTTTGAATTTGCTCAATAAACAAATTATGGACTGCGCTAATTTTCGCTTGCGATAAATCATCTAGCGCAGCCATTGCCATACCCACTTTTTGCACTTGCTTTGGCTCTAAGTGCTTAAGGATTTGCGCAGCATCTTCTTCTGATAAGCTCAGCAATAAGATTGCCGCCTTATCCACACCGTCTAATTTATCAACATCAAACGCCGGTGGTAGTTGTTTTTGTTCTTGATCAGTCATCTTCTGTTAACCACGCTTTCACTACTTGAGAAGACAGTTCTGGTTCATTTGCAACCAATGCACGAACTGCTTTGAGTAAATCTTCATCGCCATGTAAGTCTGGCAGCTGTAGTGTACCATCACTTGAGAATCCTACAGCAGCAGAGTCAAAGTCTTTATTTAGCATATCTAGCGTGCTATCACCAATATCTACACCTGCACTTAATGCGTCTTCATCGTATTCTTCTAGTGTATCGTCTGGGTAAATTAGACGTTTCAGCATAGGTCTTACTACAAAGACAATCAGTACGATAATAACCAGTGCACCTAATGCTAAGCGTAGCATCTTCATGAACCAATCTTGCTCCCAAAGTGGAACTTCAATCGCTTCACCAGCATCTTCACGAACAAATGGCACTGTAACAACCTCAAGCGCATCACCACGCTGCATATCAAAACCAACACCGCCTTGTAATAAACGACGAATATTTGACAATGCTTCTACAGAGCGAGGAACCATGGTTGTTTCACCATTTTCACCCACCTGCGGTACATAATCAACGGCAACTGAAACACTGATACGACGAATAACACCGGTTTGCTGACGCTTATGCGAAATTGTTGTATCAAGCTCGTAGTTACGTGTTGCTTCTTTATGCGAGCGACTTGGGTTCGTTGCTGAGCCTGCTCCACCTTGGCCTGCAATTTCTGGAATATTAGAGTTAACTGGCGGCTGATTCGTTAGCGCACCTGGAATGCCCACTGCAAGACCACCGATGTTGTTTTCTTCGAACGTGGTTTCACTGCGCACTGCTGGTAAGTCTGGGTTATAACGTTTTTGTGTTTCTTCGACTGCACTAAAGTCCATGTTTAAATCGACTTGCGCGGTATAGTTACCTAATCCTACAACTGGAATAAGGATGCTATCGATTTTATTTAAGTACTCTTCTTCACGCTTACGTTCAATCTCATACTCTTTACGAGAGCGAGCAGCAAGTGAGTTTTGTGAACCTGAATTAAGTAAGCGACCATTTTGATCGGTAACAGTAACACGCTCTGGCGATAAACCTTGTACTGCTGAGGCAACAATATCAACTACTGAGTCAACTTCTTCACCGTCAAGTGTACGACCGCGTTTTAAGGTGAGCACTACCGTCGCTGAAGGTTGTTTTTCACGACGAGCAAATACGTTTTCTTTTGGAATAGCTAAAAGTACTTTGGCGCGAGTAACATTTTTTAGCTCTTCGATGGTACGTGCAAGCTGTTGCTCACGACCATGTTTTAAACGTTCACGTTCAAGGCGTTGGCTAACACCAAACCCCATGTCTTGCATGATGATGTCAGTACCTGAGCTTGGCGCTTGCTCTAGGCCTTCACGAGCCATCAATAATTTAATGTTTTGGTATTCACCTTCTTCAACAGAGATGACGTTACCATCAAGTTCGTAATCAATCTTTTGAGCGTCTAAAAAGTCCAGCGTTTGAATAAGCTCTTCCGTTGGCATTTTGCCAAGCGGACGCATATCTGGTTGACGAGCCCAAATAATAATAAAAATTGCGATAGCCAAACAGATTGCCAAAGCGATCACTAAAGTAACCTGGCGTAAAACATCTACACCGTTTAAGGCACTTAGGTAGCCTGACTTTTGCTCTTGTTGATCATCAGTATCGGTTGAGTCGATACCGCCGCCTGCTAAGGCTAGATCAGTTGATTGATTAGATTGCGCCACAATAATTCTCCACTACCTAGTTACACAGGCATGTTCATGATTTCTTTATAAGCTTCAACAAGTTTATTTCGAACTTGCACCGTAGCTTCAAAAGCGACTGATGATTTTTGCGAAGCAATCATTACGTCTGCTAAAGAAACACTGCGGTCGCCCATTTCCATTGCTGTTACTTTTTGCTTAGCGTCTTGTTGTAAGCCATTCACTGTATCAAGTGCATTGGTAAGTAAATCACCAAACTGTGCCGACGATGTTGGCTGAGTTTGAGTTGGTAAATTATTAATTGAGTTACTACGGCCTACTTCTGAAGCCATAGCTTGCATTTCTTGAAATAATGCGCTGTTTTGAACTTTCATAATACTCTCTGACAATGCAGTTTACTTATGCACTGATAAAGCACAAACCGTGCCACAAAATAAAACCAACAAATTCAATAGCTTGAATCATTAATTTTGCATGTCAGAGTTTTGACAGCAAACAAGCTCACAAAAATGTGAGCTTGTTTGAGTAACTTTTTGGAAGGAGTTTATGCAGGTAAGGCTATACCCAAGTCTCGCATTTGCGCCAGTTTATAACGTAACGTGCGCGGACTAATACCTAAGGTTTCTGCAACCTCTTTGCGCTTACCATTACAGCGCGCTAAGGTTTCTAAAATAATACGATGCTCTTTGTCTTTCAGCTCGTCTTTGTAATTACCTTGCTCACTCACTTGTGGCACGGTATCTAAATTAACTTCAACAGGTTGTTCTTGATATACCGGTGCGTTGTGTGGTGGCGTAGCGACTGGCTTGATATCCACCGTAAGCAACTCCTCAATAAAGACATCATCTTGATGAATACTATTACCATCGCATAATATCAACGCCCGTTGAATAACGTTATCAAGCTCTCGTACGTTACCTGGCCAAGCATGCGATAGCAGCTTTTGTTTCGCCCCCTCACTTAGTTGAGCAATAGGCTCTTTACTGTTCAGGCAATGACGCTCTATTAAATGCTCAGCCAATACAATAATGTCGCCAGGACGCTCTGCTAATGGTTTCCACATTAGCGGGAATACATTTAAGCGATAATATAAATCTTCTCTAAATAGGTTTTCGCTCACCGCTTCTTTCAAATCTCGGTTACTTGTAGCAAGTACGCGAACATCAAGCTCTATGGTTTTACGACCGCCTAAGCGCTCTACTTCGCGCTCTTGAAGTACACGCAGTAATTTAGCTTGCAAGCCTAAATCCATCTCAGTAATTTCATCAAGTAAGATGGTACCACCTTGAGCTTGCTCAAATTTACCCGGACAGGCTTGAATCGCGCCGGTAAACGCCCCTTTTTCGTAACCGAATAAGGTTGCTTCAAGCATGTTTTCAGGAATAGCAGCGCAGTTAATAGCCACAAAGGGGGCATCGCTACGATTTGATTTATCATGGATAAAACGAGCCAACACTTCTTTACCCGAGCCACTTGGGCCGAGTACCATGACACTGGCATCTGAACGGGCAACTTTGCTCGCGAGCTCTAATAGCTTAATACTTGATGGATCGGCAACGATTGGGCCATCGGTTTCTTTTTCCTTTTCAGGCAAATAACGACTCACCATGTTAAGAAGAACTTCTGGAGCAAACGGCTTTGCCATGTAATCAATCGCGCCTAAACGCATTGCTTCTACAGCATCATCAATAGTGGCATAGGCCGTCATCATTAATACCGGCAGCTCAGGATAATTAAGTTTAATGCTACGTAGTAGGTCAAGGCCGCTCATAGCGCCCATTTGCACATCACTAACAACCAATGAATAGCTATTTTGCTTAAGCAAGATCATCGCTTGTTCGGCGCTATCTGCAGCAACGCAATCAATACCCGACATTTCAAGGGTATCAATCAGTGCTTCTCGTAAGCCTGCGTCGTCTTCAACGACTAAAATAGAGTTAGTATTCATTTTGCCTCCGCTGACATTGGTTCTGCACTAATTGGCAAGATCAAACTAAAACATGCTCCCCCATGAGCATTATTAGTCACTTCAACCCGTCCTTGGTGCGCATTGGCGACTGAACTTACAACAGCAAGTCCAAGCCCCGTGCCTTGGCTTTTGGTAGTGTAAAAAGGTTCGAATAATTTGTTGGCATGACGTAAATCAACACCTGGGCCATTATCACTGACACTGATGCGAACACAGTTTTCGCTCGTTTCGTCACGTTCGGCACTCAGGGTTACCACAGCCTCAGAGCCAATAATTTGAATACTATTGTGGATCAGGTTTTGAATAGCACTCGCCAGAGCAGTTTTATTACCCATAATTTCAATATCAGGCTCTGGCAAGTTCACGCTAAGTTCACTGTTATTCTGTGCAACCATAGCATCAGCACCGGCTTTTACTTCATTAAGTAACTGTTGCATTGAAACGCTTTCGACCACTTGTTGCTCACCACTTTTGGCAAATAACAGCATATCGTTCACTTGGGTTTCTAAATCTTTTAAACGCGACATTAATTTTGTATGAAAGTTACCACGCGAGCTTTCTGGCAAACGCTTTGAGCCTAAATTTGCGGCATAAAGCATGGCAGCTGATAACGGAGTTCTGACCTGATGAGCAAGCGAAGCAACCATTTTGCCAAGCGCACTTAAGCGCTGCATATGTGCAACTCGCTTTTGTAAGCGTCTGGTTTCAGTTAAATCTGTCATTAGAATTAACTGCCCTGGCTCTGGAGCAAGCGCAGTAATATCAAGCTTAATTAAACGGCCATCTTTAAGTGATACTTCATGTCCATCGTCTTGCTTTGGTCGAAATGAGCGTTGAATAACGCTAAACCACTTTTCACCTTCAAGGGGTTCACCTAGCATATCAATGGCAATTTGATTGGCTTTTGCGATCATGCCTCGGCCATCTAAAACCACCACACCCGCAGGCATGGTATCAACCAAGTGGCCTAACCAACTGGCTTGTTGGCGCAGCTCACTCAACTCACCCACATACTCTTCTTGTTGTAAGCATGGGTTATATTGTTTGGCTGTGATAAATTGTGGTTTTAGGACATTTGCTAAGGCCATAATCGATACTCAAAAAATCGTGTCTACCTAGCTAAATGCACAATCCGTACCAAATTTATTTTTGTTTTATTTCAATAAATTAAAGACAAAACAACACTGACAAAAAAATGACAATCGCGAGGGAATAATGCAAAAAGAACACCATTGTCGTTGCCCATGGCTCGATACCAGCAAAGAAGATTATGTGGCCTATCATGACCAAGAATGGGGGGTGCCATTATATGATGATCACCGCTTATTTGAATTTATAACCTTAGAGTCAGCACAAGCGGGACTGAGTTGGTATACCATACTTAAAAAGCGTGATGGCTATCGCAGTGCCTTCAAAAACTTTGTTGTCGAAGAGGTTGCCAAAATGACCGAAGACGACATCGAACGATTAATGCAGTTTGAAGGTATTATTCGTAATCGCGCTAAAATCGCCGCCACTATCAATAACGCGCAACGGTTTATTGAGATTCAAAAAGAGTTTGGCAGTTTCTCAAATTACCAATGGCAGTTTGTTGGTGGCAAACCATTGGTAAACGATCTTGATAAATTAGAGGATTACCCGGCTATTACTGAAGCCTCAACAGCATTCGCCAAAGATTTAAAAAAGCGCGGTTTTAAGTTTTTAGGCCCTACGACGGTGTATGCCCACATGCAGGCCTGTGGCATGGTAAATGACCATAGCAATGATTGCTTTAGAAAAGCTGAGATAATTAGTGAATATTAAAGAGATAAAACCGAGGAAGAAACCTAACGCGGCTTAGTCGCGCGTTAGGTTGTATTTCTTCATTTTTTCGACCAGTGTGGTGCGGCGAACACCTAAAATTTCGGCAGCACGTGCAACAACATAATCGTAGCGCTCTAATGCTTGGCTGATTAAGCTGATTTCTAGCTCAGCAAGATACTCTTTGAGCTCAATCCCTTCATCAGGGAGTAAACCTGAGTCAACCGTTGTTGCTGGTACATCAGGTTCTTCATCATCATAATCACTAAAGCCTGTACTGAAAATATCGTTGAAAGCATCTCGCTCCATCAGCTCTTCTGGATATTCAGGCTCATAAGCCTCAACTTCAATATAACGATATTTAGCTGGAAGGTCTGGCACATCAACTACTTTATCAGGGAACATGATCACCATGCGTTCAACTAAGTTAGCAAGCTCACGAATATTCCCCGGCCACGCATGCTCTTTTAAGCTTTGAATCGCACGCTCAGTAAATTTGGCCGTTGTGCCACTTTGCTCGTTCACACGACGCATTAGCTCTTTTAAAAGTAGAGGGATGTCGTCGGCACGCTCACTAAGCGAAGGATTTTCAATTGGAAACACGTTTAAACGATAAAAAAGGTCTTCACGGAAGTCGCCTTTTTCAATCATTTCTTCAAGGTTGCGGTGAGTTGCAGCAATAATGCGTACATCAGCTTGAATAGGCTTAGTACCCCCTACTCGCTCATAGCTACGCTCTTGCAACACACGTAGTAGTTTAACCTGCATTTGCAAAGGCATATCACCTATTTCATCTAGAAACAGCGTGCCGCCTTGCGCTAATTCAAAGCGCCCTTTGCGTGCAGAAATAGCGCCCGTAAAGGCCCCCTTTTCATGGCCGAACAGCTCACTTTCAAGTAGTTCACCAGGAATAGCACCACAGTTTACCGGCACAAATGGCCCGGTATTGCGTTTAGAGAGTAAATGAACGTTACGTGCAACAACTTCTTTACCTGTGCCTGACTCACCTAAGATCAGCACATTGGCATCGGTTTTTGCTACTTGCTCAATTAAAAAGCGCACATCTTTTACAGCTTCTGTTTCACCGACTAAACCATCAAATGATTTGTTAGATTTAGCTTGTTTATGGTCACCCGGTAGCATGCGTTGATATTGCTGACAATCATGCAATAGCTGAGTAGTTACGTCATGGTTAAATGGCTCACAAATTAAACCAACTACATTAGCAATGCTTAGTAACGGTTTGAGTGTTTCACCAATTAATAAAAACGGAATGGCAGGAAACTGTTTGATCACAGCCTCGTGATTTAGCTGCTGTAAAGCACCAAGAATGACCATACATTCTTGCTGTTGATGTTTTTCACAAAAAGACTGTAATGTAGTCTCATCAACTAATTGTGCAGATTCACCAATGAAGGTAAGCGCTGCATGTAAACCTATCGCACGATTATTATTATTGTCTAAAATTAAGATCATTATTGGCGAACCACAGTTACCACGAGGTTAGTTAATTTCTAAATTGTAAGCGAGTTTAGGAGGGATGCAAGCGCTAAGCGGCAATTTATTGACATCAACGCCAAAAAATAGTCACTTAGCACTAAAATTTAATACTAAAGAATTAAAGTAAACCTAATATAGATTCGGCTGAACGATTTGCCTGACCACGTAAGGCAATCGATGCTTGCGATAAAATATCATTAGCTACTTGATCAGACACAGCTTTTGCATAGTCAGTATCTTCTATTCGGCTTTGGCTCGCAGCAATGTTCTCTCGCTGGTTGCCTAAACCTTTTATCGTACTCGCCAAGGTGTTTTGAAAGGCGCCTAGCTCAGCTCTTTGGGTGTTAATTTCCTCAGCAGCTTGGTCGCTAATATCAATCGCAGCTTGAGCTCCTGCTTGGGTTGAAATATCGATTCCTGCAATAACTGAAGCAATACTGCCATCAGATGGCGTCACTGATTGTGTGGTGTTGGCATCAGGACCAACTTGAAACGACACTTGCTCACCATCAAATAAAGGTTTACCACCGAATGTCGCATTTTCAAACGTTTCTGATATTTGCGTTTGTAATTGCGACACTTCTTCTTGAAGTGCAGCCCTATCACTGTCTGTGAGCGCACCATTACCCGCTTGAATAGACAGCTCTCGAATGCGAGAAACGGCATCATTTACACCAGATAGATTTGACTCTGTTACCTGCGAGTAAGAAATGCCATCGTACGCATTATTAATTGCTTGACTGTAGCCATCTTGCTGCGATGTTAATCTATCAATAATTTGCAGTGCAGCGGCATCATCTGCCGCTGAATTTACTTTTTTACCTGATGCTAGTTGCTCAGCAAGCTTGTTACCCGTTTGCTGAGTTTGGTTTAAAAACCCGGTATTGGGTGATTGAATTTTCATGGCGGCCTCCGACAAACCGATTGTTTAAATTATAGCTTAATTTGCCAAAATTTGCACTTTGTACCATGGTTTAGATAAATTAACTTGGCATCTGACTTGCTAGTGTATTAGTTAATAGTTAAATTACTGAGAATTGTGTCAAAATTCTCACTTTGCGTATCAAACGCCAATGAAAAATAACTCGGGTAACACTATGTTCGACAATAAAACAATTTTAATTACCGGTGGTACCGGTTCATTCGGTAAAAAATACGTCAAAACACTTCTAGAACGCTATAAGCCCAAAAAGATCATTATCTTTTCGCGGGACGAGCTCAAACAGTTTGAAATGCAGCAAGAGTTTGACCAACCGTGTATGCGTTATTTTATTGGTGATGTACGCGATAAAGAAAGGCTTCGTCGTGCTATGCGTGGTGTGAACTATGTGATTCACGCAGCAGCATTAAAACAAGTACCCGCCGCTGAATACAACCCAATGGAATGTATCAAAACCAATATTAATGGTGCTGAAAATGTCATTGATGCGGCTCTTGATAATAACGTAGAAAAAGTCATTGCACTGTCGACTGATAAAGCCGCGAACCCAATCAACTTATATGGTGCGACTAAACTTGCATCAGATAAATTATTTGTGGCTGCTAACAATATTGCTGGCGGTCACAAAACGACTTTTTCTGTTGTTAGGTATGGTAATGTAGTGTGTTCGCGAGGCTCTGTTGTACCTATTTTCCAAAAATTTATCGACCAAGGCCGTGACCATATACCAATTACTCATGAAGAGATGACTCGCTTTTGGATTAGCCTGCAACAAGGTGTTGATTTTGTTCTAACTAACTTTGAACGCATGTTAGGTGGCGAAATTTTTGTTCCAAAAATCCCTTCAATTCGTATTACTGATCTTGCCAAAGCAATGGCTCCTGATTTACCAGTTAAAATTATCGGCATTCGTCCTGGTGAAAAGTTACATGAAGTTATGTGTCCTGCCGATTTATGTTTTGAAACTTACGAATATAACGACCACTTTGTCATCGCCCCGGGTATAACATTTAGTAGTCGTAGTAATGATTTTACGGTGAACGCACTTGGTGAAAAAGGTGAGCAAGTTGCCCAAGGCTTCGAGTATAACTCTTTAGATAACCCAGATTATATGAGCATTGAACAGATTAAAAACTTCAATGTCCAAGCGTTACTGTAATACCTATTATGACAAATAAGGTAATTCCTTACGGTAGACAAAGTATTTCTCAAGATGACATCAACGCTGTAATTGATGTATTGAAGTCTGACTGGTTAACGCAAGGACCTGCTGTTCCGGCATTTGAAAGTGCCATTGCAGAATATTGTGGTGCTCACTATGCCTGTGCCACTAACAGTGCAACTTCAGCGTTACATATTGCTTGCCTTGCTTTAGGCGTAGGTAAAGGTGACATTGTATGGACGTCGCCAATCTCCTTTGTCGCATCGAGTAACTGCGCCCTGTATTGTGGCGCAGACATCGATTTTGTTGATATAGACCTTGAAACAGGCAATATGTCTATTGCAGCGCTTCAAGAAAAACTAACGTTAGCCAAACAAAGCCAGCAACTTCCTAAAGTCGTGATCCCTGTTCATTTAGCTGGTCAGTCATGCGATATGGCAGCAATCAATGCACTTGCCAAAGAGTATGGTTTTAAGGTTATTGAAGATGCCTCGCATGCTATTGGCGCGAAGTATAAAGATAAGCCTGTTGGCAGCTGTGTTTATTCAGATATTACTGTGTTTAGCTTTCATCCAGTCAAGATAATTACATCTGCTGAAGGGGGCATGGCGGTTACCAACTGCGCTGAGCTCAACAAAAAAATGAGCCGCTTGCGAAGCCATGGTATTACTAATATTCCTGAAGAAATGACCGAGTTAAGTCACGGCCCCTGGTATTATCAACAGTTAGAGCTTGGTTTTAATTATAGAATGACTGATATGCAAGCCGCTTTAGGACTAAGTCAGTTAAAGCAGCTAGACAACTTTGTATCAGTGCGAAACGACATTGCAACAACATATAACCATGCATTTGCAAACTCAACGGTAGCTCATTTAACACAATCGAATGAGTGTTACTCTAGCTACCATTTATATATTGTTCGTTTAATACAGTGTGATGTAGAAAAACACAAGTCAGTCATTACAGGCATGCGCGAGCGAGGAATTATTGCTCACTTGCATTATATACCGATCCATTTACAGCCTTATTATCAAGCTTTAGGCTTTTCGGACGGTGATTTTCCAAATGCAGAAAGCTACTACAAACAGGCTGTTACTATTCCTCTGCACCCAACCATGGCAGCAGATGAGCAGCAATTCGTTATCAATACATTGATTGGTTTAGTATGAAGCTTGCTCTAGGTACAGTGCAATTTGGCTTGAATTACGGTGTCAGTAATAAGCTTGGTCAACCAAGCATTGCCAAGGCTCATGCCATTTTAGATATTGCAAAAGACGCCGGCATTACAACAATAGATACCGCTCTTGGTTACGGCGAGAGCCACCAAGTGTTGGCATCCTATCCTTCGATTAATGACAGCTTTAACATAGTTACTAAGTTACCTCCTCTACAAAAAGAGCAATTTTCTAATAAGGATGTAGATAATTACATTGCATTAATTGAGCAGTGTTTTTCAGATTTTAAAACTCAAAAACTAAACGCAATCCTATTTCACCAAGCAAGCGACATTGAGAAACAAGGTGTAGCGCCCGTTTTAGCATATTTAAAACAACGACAATTTGAAAATCAATTAGCGAGTAAAGGGGTTTCTTTGTATTCAGGTGCAGAGGTGGATAGCTTTACACAGTTGAGTGAAATTAACCTTGTGCAAATACCTTATAATGCATTTGATACCTACTTTAAAGACACTGGCGCTCTTTCATTACTAAGTAAAAACAACACTCAAGTGCACGCTAGATCTTGTTTTTTACAAGGCTTGTTATTAATGCCCATCAATGAGTTAGCTAGTTACTTTAAACCTTGGAAGCAAGATTTAGAATCATTTCATCAGTTAGCGCAGCATCTTGGTGTATCGGCACTAACACTCAGCCTTGCATATGCTTTAAAAGAAGATGAAATAGCTAAAGTTGTTGTTGGTGTGAACTCAGAGTCTGAGTTAGAGCAAATTTTAGAGGCCTATCAAAGCAGCATCAAAATATCTCACGACGTGCTTAAAGAAATGACTGTTTATGACCCAAGACTCACCAATCCAGCAAATTGGCAACTATAAAAAGTTTAGAAAAATGATTAATTGCCGATAAATGGCTATGATCAAAAAAGGCAGATACATATATGAATGACAACAAAAAACAATTAAAACTTGCCTTTATAGGCGGTGGCAATAACTCAGCTGTAGGCTATGTTCACTTCGCCGCAAGTCAACTCGATAACAAGTTTGCAGTTGTTGCAGGCGCTTTTTCAAGAAACCCCGATGAAAATAGTGCAACAGCACAGAGGTGGGGAATTTCAGAGAAGCATTTGTACAACAATTGGCAAGAGCTTGTCGAGCAAGAGAAAAACCATGTTGATGCATTTGTTATACTGACACCAACGCCTCACCATATTGAAGTAATAACCAAACTTCTGAAAGCGAATATACCTATTATTTGCGAAAAAGCCCTTGTTACTGGCCCTGCTGAAGTCGCTGAAATTGAAGCCTGCTACGATAAAAACAAACACTTTCTAGCCGTTACATACAACTACAGTGGCTATGCGATGGTCAGAGAGTTAAAACACCTAGTAAAGCAAGGTGTGCTTGGCACTATTCAAAAAATTCACCTTGAAATGCCACAAGAGGGATTCAGAAGGCCGCCAGATATTGCAGGGAAACCATCGATGCCACAGGCATGGCGTTTAAAAGATTTTGAAGTGCCAACCATTTGTTTGGATTTAGGGGTGCATTTACACCACTTATCAACATACTTACTTGAAATGGAGCCAACGGAAACAATCGCACAGTTTACTAACCATTCTCAATACCCTAATTTAATTGATGATGTAAATATGTTGCTGAACTACCCAAATAACATAAAGGGTAGTATGTGGATGTCAAAAACGGCGATTGGCCACCGCAATGGGCTTCAAATTAGAATATATGGCGACAAAGGGAGCGCTCGTTGGTTCCAGCTAAACCCTGACGAATTAGAATTAAACTACAATGACGGCCGCAGAGAAATCTTAGATAGAGCTGGGCAATGTGAGTACGCTAATCAATTTAGATATAACCGAATGAAACCTGGGCACCCTACAGGATTCGTTGAAGCCTTTTCAAATCTTTATAGCGACATTCATATGGAATTATCATTATTTAAAGCTGGAGAAAGGAAAAATAAAGACTATGTATTTGGGTTAGAACAAGCAAGCCATGGGCTTAACTTGTTCTTAGCTGCAAAACTCTCTGTTGAATCTGGGTCTTGGGAAAAGATCGAAGTATAGTTTCTTTAAATTTTTAAATTAATACTTTTTTAAAATTATAGTTTTGTTTAATAAGACTATCTTTTGTAGCTGGGTTATACCCACACATATCCCAGCTATACCATTCAGAGTCTTTTGACGAACAAAGCAAATTGATTTCTTGATTTAACTCTAGCTCTTGCCGATGTTCGGCAATCCAAGCCACCATTGCGGTCTCATGGCTTACAACTAAGGTACAAAAAGGGGAGGCTTTTAATTCTTTTAGCTTAAAATCATACAACTCTCTACTCTGATGAAAATCAGATGCATTAATTACATTTACACACTTAAAAGAACCTCTTTTGAAAGCAATCTTTGCATGTGAAAAGTAAGTCCCACAATTTATCTTAACACTATACATTTCATCGTCTTGAATGAGTCTTTGCTCAATTACCAACCCCCAATCACGTTCTATATATCTAGGAAACTTGCTGTTAATATTGATATGTTTTTTTAGATTAAAGCCAGTGATCTTGCCTTCGAAGCTTTGACTATAAGGAAGAATTGAATTTGTATCGATTGGCAAATTATGACCAAGAGAATCAGTTATTGAAGCACTGGAGCAATACCAAGCTTCAGGAATAATGTGATCTAATGCATTAAATCCAGTGTTGAATACAAGCAACTCAAAACCAAATTTATCTGAAATCGATGTGACTAATTCATTTATAAAATACGTTATTGCTCCAGATTTGGCAAAATCATTATGGGGGATATTACAACGTTTAAGCTCTAACAATTTAACATCACAATCTTCCCCTTCAGCCAAGGCCCATTTATTTTCCTGAAGCTTTTTCAGCACAAAAATAAAATAATCATCATAACTAGCTTTATATAATCTCCCCCTACCCAGTGTAGTGTAACTCCAAATCCCAACACTCTCGGCCTCTAAACCAACTGAGTGTGCATTTGCGGTTGCTTCAGCACTAAGAAGTGGAACAGAATAAAGCCATTGTTTTATTTTTTTTGAGCCTGAGTAAAGCCCAGAAAAAAGTTTGTCATACCTAAATGGTACATTAGCCAAATAATCGGCATAGTGAATAAAAGCAGTCCAGTTTGGCCCTAGACCTAAATTCAAACAAATAACATTATTTCCTAACAATCTTTCAAAAAGACAGTCGTGGCCATAAGACGTAGGGGTTAAGTTTTCTATTAATGCCGAAGCAGGCCCTTTAATTGCAACAGACATAAAGGGATCACAACTTCTTACTACTCCGTCTTGCTGTCGAAAAAACTCAGGGAAAGGGCCTATTTCAGCTCCTGTTTTTTCCTCATCATACACTGCTGGTGCAGTTACGGTGTGTTTACCAAACGTATATGAATATGTTGGAACAATAATACTACCACTTGCCCCTACACACTCGCATAGGCTTAAATAAAAAGCCTCATTAATATCATCCAAGTTCTTTGCAGTTTTTAAAAAACCAAACATTCCGAGTGACGTCGTTACAAATACAGTATCGCCTTTTTTGATGCCGCAATTTTGAAGACTTTCAAGTATGTCTTTTTTTGTATAGCTATTCTTCATCTTGTTGTTTTTTGCTATCAATAATTAATGCTAAACCACCTAATGTTCGGAACTCCTCTGACTGAGTGTCATCAGGAGTTAGCTCAATATCAAACTCTTCTTCAATTTCCATAATAAATTGCATCAGATTGAAAGAATCGATAATACCTGCGTCCAAAAAACGAAAAGTATGATATTCAGACTGTTTTGAGTCAGGTAGTTCTGCTCTTTCAAGCAATAAATCAACTAATACTGTTAAAGTGTTTTTCATTATTTTGGCACCGCATAAAAAATAGTTTCAAGTCCCCAATGCCCTTCTTGGCGTAAATAAAAGTCATAAGAATTAGGAGCTATTTCGTTTATAAATAAAGGAATACGCCAAACATCTTCAGGAGTATGATAGACAGATAATGATAAGGTCGGTAATTTATTCTTAATAAAGTCGGCCATTTCTACTAAAGCTGCATAATCAGCACCTTCGATATCCATCTTAATAATATTAAAATCTTCCTCATGAAGTAACTTAGCAAGGTCTAACTTAGGTACTGTTATATCTCCTGCTAGAGCTGTGCCCTTGCTTATTACTTCTACACAAGTTGCTGATCTATTACCACGGAGAACTAAATCAAATTCATCAGGCAAACCTACGGCCCCTTGGTAAACCTCCACACCTGTATGAGGTAGGTTTATACCTCTATTATTAAGATCTGATATATTCTTAGGGCTCACTTCAATAGCTAGGTATTTATAAATTTTTTCTGGCCATCTTTTTGAGTATTCATACAATGTATCCCCATCAAATGCACCAATATCAAGTATTTTTAACTTTGGGTAAGAGTAGAGCTTGTTAATATCAGATGGGAAGTACATTTCGTAAGCTTCAGGTTCTGGGTAATAACTTCTACATGGTTTTTTTCTAAAATTAATTATTTGGGATAGCGTTTTCTTTGAAATATCATCAGATAGTAAACTTTCCAGTTGTGAAACTTTACTATCATCAACCTGTTTAGTTCTAGGCTCTTGCATCCACAAAAAACCACATTCAGTCAGTTCCATAAGGGCTTGGGGAAATAAATCAAAAACATCATTCGTATCCACCGCCTCAACAAACCCCCTGCGCTTCAGAGAGCCTTTTATATCACCGTACCCTAAAATGCTAATTAAAATAGGCAGTTCATAATCCAAATCATTGGAATCTAAACTTTTAATAGGTATACCCATATAAGAGTTTAATTCAGGGGCTGCATCAATAATAGCTTTTGGAGACACGCCTGTTGATAAAAAATAACGACTTAAGGCCTGACCAAAACGACCCGCACCATAAAGATAAAATGACCCATTCTGTATATTCATTTAAAACCTAGAGTTTAATAGATTTAGCTTTCTCAGCAAATTTCGAGCCAAATATACTTTGACACTGATTTCTCTGTATTTTACCCAAAGCTGTTTTAGGAAGTTCTTCGACTTGAACAAAGAATACCGGCACTTGATGTGCAGCTAAGTGATTCGAACACCACTTTCTCATTTCTTTAATCGCCACCTTAGTTTTAGCAACAAAGGCTACTGCTGTAATCTCACCAAAATGTGAAGACGGTATAGGAAATGCTGCTGACTCTACAACATCATTAAAAGTACCTACAACGGACTCTATATCCTCAGGATAAATATTGATCCCACCTGAAATAATGATGTCTTTTTTTCTTCCCTTAAAATATAAATAGCCATCATCATCCATATAACCTAAATCACCAGTATAGAAAAAACCATCTTTTATAGCTTCATTTGTTAACTCTGGCTTTTCAAAATACCCCAAAAATGAAGTGGACGACTTTACTGTGATCTCTCCGACTTCATTCTTTTTAACCGGATTAGACTCATCATCACGAATAATAACATCAGCTTGTGGGACTACTTTCCCCACACTTGCAACTTTATGCATTTCATTACTAGCATCAAAATCCGTAACAGTCCCAACCTCAGAAGCCCCATAACACTCATGAATAGGACAAGACAACAACTTAATTAATTTACCCTTAATATCTTCTTCTATTGATGCTGAACTAGAGACAATCCTTTTTAAAGAATTAAGTTGCAGTTTTTCCTTTTCAAGTAATGAGAGTACATTGACTAATTGCGAAGAGACTGCAATTGTAAAAGTTACGTTGTGAAGTTTAATCTCATTTATCCAAGCCTTAGGGCTAAACTGCTTTAATAATAAGCATGTTCCACCTAAAAGTAATGGTAGCAAGGTTAATCGCTGAGCAAGAGAGTGATATTGAGGAGTACCACATAAGATAATATCTTGGCTGTCTAAGCCATATATCTCTTTCGCTCCAAATGCCCTATCTATTTTAGTTTGCTGTGAAAAGCATATTGGTTTTGGCTCACCCGTTGAGCCTGAAGTCATTGTGAGTATATATAAATCATCTGCTGAGTTAGTCGCTAGATAATCTCTCAATGGTGTATCCTGTAAGCATCTTAAATCTATTTGTTTTATTGGTTGAGATAAAACTAAATCCTTTTCGTGAATAACAAACTCAGCTTTAGTCACAATAGCTGCTTTTGATATTTGAGTCTGTTTATATTCGGGGTTTAATGGAATGAGTACTGCTCCGATATCAGCTATAGCTAACATAAGAGCTGTCATTTCAACACTATTTGATAGTAAGGTAATAACTTTACTCTGTTTTTTAACACCTAAATAACTTAACTTTTTTGCAAAATCATCTACAAGCTCTAAAAGTTGCTCGTAAGTATAAGCCGATTGTTCATAAATCAGCGCTACCTTATCTGGCTCGGCAACTTTACGTATGCGTGATAGCAAACTTAGATTATCCACCAAAAGACTCCTTCACTAACTGTCTTAAGACTTTACCTAAACTACTTTTTGCCAAGGATTCAACTCTTTCTATAACTCTAGGCTGTTGATAATCGGTTAATTGCTGTAAACACAGTTTCTTTAATTCTGTTTCATTTACTGACGCCGAAAGCGTCGTATAAACGACTTTTATTACCTCACCAAACTGAGGGTCTGGAATTGAAAAAGCCACGCAATCTTCGATGTCTGGATGCATTTTTATAATGGCTTCGATATCTTGAGGGTATACATTGATCCCCCCACTTGAGATCAACTCTTTTTTACGGCCGACATAATATAAATAGCCTTGCTCATCGAGGTAACCTAAATCTCCGGTTTTGAAAAAATCACCAAGATAATAAGCTTCTCGCGTTTTTTCCGGTAATTTATGATACCCACTAAACCCGGTTGTTGTTTTACAACAAATTTCTCCAACTTCAGTTGCAGCTAATTCTTGGCCATGCTCATCGGTAATTTTCACAGTCACAAATGGTAAAGCATTGCCTACACTGCCGCTCAATTCAGGGTGTTCTGATACCGCGAAATCAGTCACAACACCAACCTCTGAAGCTCCGTAACACTCGTGTAAACGGCAACTAAGCAAAGAAAGTAAGCTTTGTTTACTCTCTTTATCTAATACCGCCGAAGAGGATACTAGGCAGCGTAAAGAGCTCAAGTCATGCCCTTCAACACCGTTTTGAATTAAGCTTACTAATTGAGATGAAACGGCAAATAGAAAACTCACTTGGTGCAGTTCAATTGCTTGTAGCCATAGCTTCAAATTAAACTTTGGTAATACAACCGTTGTTGCACCAAGCATCAACGGCATGAGCACACCACGCTGAGCTAGCGAGTGGTACATAGGAGTCGCTACGAGAATAACGTCATCGGACGTTAATCCGTAGTAGTTTATGGTCGCATCAAATGCTCTATTTACTTTACATGCTTGGCTCAACACTATTGGCTTAGGTTGACCAGTAGAACCAGAAGTCATGGTTAAGATGTAAGGTGCTTGCGTATCAATTGTATCAGTAAAAAAGCATTCTGCTTCAGCTTGTTGAACACAAAGCCAATTTGTTTCATTAGCAACACTTTGGCCTAATGTTATTAAATTTTCAGCTTCAATAAGATTATCTGCAAGAAGTGATTTGCTAATGGTCGGCCAAGCAATCACCTTAGCAACAGGGGTTTTCTTAAGAGCAACCGTCAGAGCAAGCCCTTTTAAGCTAACAGGTAACGGCACAGCGGCTAAACCTAATTTAGCGATTGCCAGCAGCGAAACAATAAATTCAATACCGTTAGGTGCAAATATTGCGACACGTTGGCCTTGCGTAACACCTTGTTTTAAAAAATGGCTAGTAAGCTTAATAACTTGCTGATTTAATTCATCATACGTTACGCTTTGCTGTTGGAATACAACAGCTACCTTAGTGGGAGTGTTAGCGACATTCGTAGCAAATAACTCATAAATACCTTTATCCACCTACTCACCCTTTTCCTACAAAATTAAAATCATCAATCGAAGCATTTGGAAATAAATGTTGGGTCACTGCCATTTTTTTCGCATCCCCTGCAATAGATTTAAATCCTGCCCGCTGATTAAGCAAATTTACAAACTTATTTTCTTTATTAATAACGGCTACCCACATTGCATCTGGGTATGTTTGCTCAGACTCTTTTAGTTGCCAATCTAATACTAGTTGAGCATGGGCAAAATTAACATCGTCACTTGCAGCAAACCAACCACCAATTAAATAATTTTGCTGCTCTATTTCATACAATTGATGCCAAACGTAAAGTAACGGCTTACCTTTAACTTCCATAACATAAGAGTCGCGACGATTAGCAAACCACCAGCAATAATGATCAAGTTGATCGATATCTTTTGTGATCGTCATTCGCCAAGCATTGTTCGGTAAGTTTCTCGCTGCCAAATAGCGGTTTATGTCCTGATCAACCACTCGCCTTAACGTGATTGTGTCGGTTAAATGCTGGTGCTGGCTTTCAATTAAGTTGCTATTGGCTTGAGTAATCTGGCTAGAAGCTAGCTTTGAAGTAATTAACTTGGCAACACGACTTGCACCTTCGCCATCAATATTTACAGCAACATTTTCACGCATTAGGTGGATGCGCTCTATATTTTGTAGCATTGCTAAAATGAGCTTTAAAACCTTTTCTGGCGGATAGTCTATTAAGTTTGCGATATGGAAATAATGCCCCAGATCATCTAATGCAGTTTGTTGATTTTCTTGGTTCTTTGCGATTGAGAACGTTAACGCAGGGGTTTTAGTCGCAGCCAACTCATACAAGGACGTGCCTAAAGCGCCAACAAACAAGGTGCAG
The DNA here is from genome assembly GCF_004208935.1 of Pseudoalteromonas sp. CO109Y. NCBI lineage: Bacteria > Pseudomonadati > Pseudomonadota > Gammaproteobacteria > Alteromonadales > Pseudoalteromonadaceae > Pseudoalteromonas > Pseudoalteromonas sp. CO109Y. The sequence continues at coordinate 129,937 of NZ_SGPD01000017.1, read as the reverse complement.
CTTTTATAGTAGTTTGCTAAACAACTAGGTGCTTCAATTAAATTTAATTGCGAGTAACCTAAAGCTAACTCATGTAGCTGAGTAACAGATGTAGCATTAGGGCCTATAATTAGATTAACTTTATACTCTGGCGCTGTTTCAAGAATTAATCGTATGATTTCAGTAAGCTCTTTCCAATCGCCACCACCGCCAAGAGAAAACATAAGCTCTTTATTTGAGCGCTCTGTTTGCACGCAGTTTCGATAAGCCCTAGACAACATCGAAAAATCAGGACCAAGTAAAAAGTGTTGTGATTCAAGTGCTGTACTTTGATAACGAGACGAAGTCTTTTCAGCATTCCATTTACTATCGATAACCAACTCTGCTAAATGGTCTCTTTCAAGATCATCGACCGCAATAATCGATGGCACATATTTAGCCATCTCTGATTCCCATTCAATATCAAAACGATAGCTATCAACAAGTAATTTATCAATGATGAGTTGTTGCTCGTTGAAAAGCTGAACACAGTTAGCAGCATCTTCTATCTGTGTTTTTGCATAGGGCAATAAATGTATATTTCTGAGTTCTTTAGTTAAATGATCCGACAATTGTGTATCGACTAATAAAACAACCTCTTCATCTAAACATTGCAACTCTAACGCGAGCCATTTGCAACGCATAAAGTGGCCCAAGCCACATAATGTATCGACTCTAATTGCTATCATTTAACTTCACTAACGCAGTCGCTAAATTTCCTACTTTTGCGTTTTCACTGTCGACCATTAACTCTGGAGGAACAGCAATACCATATTCGGTTTCTAAGCTCATTATAAGGCTCAGTATTTCAAATGAGTCTAACGCCCCTGCAGCTACAAAGTCATATTCAGCAATGTCAGCATCTTCAACAAATACGCCGCGTTCTAATAAAAATTGCTGAACCGAATGGATTAAGTCTTGTTTCATATCGCTCACTTTAGATCACTCCAAGACAATTGAGTGCCACAACGCAATTCTTTATTAACTGTTCGTCCAATAAGGTTTGGAAGCTCTTTTGGCATAATTTCGCCGCCCCCAGGACGCATTTGTCTTAAATGCTCAGAGCTCAGCTGCTCTCCAGCTTTAATATCTTTGATAATGTAAACACAGCGACGTGCTTTTGAAGCAACGGATGGATAATCAACTTTGCCCAGTGCTTTTTCAATTTGTCTCACACCATGAACAAGGGCCTGAAGCTCCGATGGCGTCATTGAAAAAAAGCTATCTGCAGTATTGTCTGTTTTGTCTAATACAAAGTGCTTTTCTATCATACATGCGCCGACGGCAACTGAAGCCAGTGGCACATCATTTCCCAGTGTATGATCAGATAAACCCACCGGACATTCAAAAGCCTGTTGCATATGAGGGATAGTTCGCAAATTAATAGTTTCTGCAGGAGCGGGATAAGTGCTTGTACACTTCATCAATGCAAGTTCAGTAACACCAGCATCTTCAGCGACTTTTACCGCCTCAGCAATTTCAACTAATGTCGCACCACCTGTAGACATAATAACGGGTTTACCAGTAGCGGCTACATCACGAATTAATTGGTGGTCAATTAATTCCGGTGAAGCAATTTTATAGGCTGGAGCATCGAATTGTGCTAATAAATCTACTGCCGATTTATCAAATGGTGATGAAAAACAAGTAAGTCCAAGTTTTGCTGATAGTTCAAACAGTTCCGCATGAAAATCCCAAGGCATATAGGCTGTCTTGTATAAATCATGTAAGTACTGACCTTGCCATGGACCCGTCGCTTCAAAGTGCGGAAGTTTACAATCCATGGTTAAAGTATCTGCGGTATAAGTTTGTAGCTTAATCGCATCAGCACCGGCTTCATGAGCGGCATGAACTAACTCTTTAGCTTTATTTAAACATTGACCATGGTTAGCTGACATTTCAGCGATGATATAACAAGGGTGATCGTGCCCTACCCATGTATCAGCTATTTTAAATTCTTTCTTAAACATTTTACCCAACTTGAACTTGTTCTACGTGCTCATTGATCTTAAGTATATCAGGATGAGAGCTTAGCATTTGTTTTAATTCATCAAATGTGAAATCAGTGCGGTAATCGAATAAGCTATATATGGCTTTAATTAACTCATAATCAGCGGGCTCATCTAAAGTTAAACGCCAATGACTGAAATCATCGACGTTCTTATAGTCAGCCACTTTCATATTTCTGCAGATATATTGCGTCATATGTTCTTTTTCAAAATCTTCTGTTGCACATTCAAAGGCTGATTTAAGCGCCTCAAAAGTAAACACTTCTGTATCAAAGCCATTAGGGAAACCACAGTGAGGGCCAGCCGAAATATAATCATACTCACTGCGCACACTATAGAAGTGGTCTATAACACGTGCGGTTTCAGTTAAATCAATGAGAGGACAATCACTGGTACAACGAACAATCACAGTATCTGAGTTTGCATTTACAGACTGTGCAGCTAGGTAATAGCGACTTAATACATTGTTAGTGTCACCTTCAACGTATTTCACACCCAGTCGTTCACACAACTCAGTGATCGGTCGTTGAGTGCCATCATCTGTTGTCGCGATAATGATCTTCTCTTTAAAAGGAGCTAATCTTTCAAGCATCACTTCTAATACTGGCTTTGTTCCAAGAGGTAGCATTACCTTTTGAGGTAAACGAGATGACGTCATTCTAGCTTGAATTACAATATAAAAATCGTTGTTTAATAAGGAATTGATATTCACATTACCCCTCGCCTTCAACTACTTCCAATAAACCATGCTTTTTAAGAGTATTAACGATTCCCTGCAAATCAAAAGGCGATTCATTTATTGTATTAGCTAACGTTATTAAATCTACTTTACCGTCGGCATAACTCAATACATTAGTCATTTTCATAACATAAGAGTAATCTTGCTGCATATCACTCACGTCAGGATATAGGCCTCGCTTTCCGAGTTGAGGCTCACCTAAAACAGTAGTTCTCAAATATTCATTGTTTTCAAGTAACCAAATAGCACCAAATAATGCATTAGCTCCGCCAGTCAAGCCTTTAGGGGTTACTAAATTTAAATCATCCAAAGAGGTATGGTATTCGGGATATTCCCCATATTTCGTCCTCATAATTGAACAAACAGGTAAGTCAACGCCTGGGGCACAATATTGCCTCTCGTCGCTACCTCTTTGTAAGTAACTGTATGAGAGATAGTCTCTAGAAAAATACTCTAGGGAGCATTTGGCGACTTTATCAGCTAATGTATTGCCATCTCTAGATGCTAAATATGAATAAGCTCTTTCATCCCCAATACAGCTAACAACAAAACCCGCAATTACATTCTTTTTTAAATGAGATAAGTTTTCAGCTAAATAGCTTATTGCACCTATAGTTTCAGGAACAAAAATAATCCTATATGTATACTTTCTACTTTTTAACGTTAGCAGTCTTTTAATTATCCCCATAGTCACCACGGGACCTGATAATTCATTATTTGCCATCGATGGGTGACATATATAGGTCGATAAAAAAACTTCTTGCTTTGTTTCCCCAGGCAGAATTAGTTCAGCATAATTCATTTCACCGTCAAAAAGTTCAGAGTCTATAACCACTTCATATTTACCAGGTTCTAACTGCTTTCTCTCTTCAGATGTTAAACAAAAGCCCCAGTTTTCTCTGTAGTAAGATGTGACATAGGGGATTGCTGTTGGTAAATCAGGAATATCATATAAATGCCTTTGCAGCTCATCTAAGTCTATCTGCTTTTTCTGAGGTGTCGAATATCCCATCACGTGGAGATTGTTGGCCTTAAAATCACATATTTTCTTTCTACTGGGGGTTAAAATATAGGCATCACGAATACGCCACTCTTTTGGTATACTCCAGTCTAAGACCTGAGTACCCGAAGGGATCCCTTTGATGTTCAGCTCTGGAAACAGATGCTTAATATAATTGAGAGTCTCTCGTACACCGTCCCCGGTTAAACTTCTATTGATAGGAAATAGTTCTTGGGCCCAACGATGCATCTCTTTGCCATCATCAAGATGAAAAAACATATTAATTAAGCCTTTTAAATCCTGAAGTCGAAGGTATCACCCCGTCTAATAGAGTATCATCTTCTATAGCCGCGGCTAATCGTTCAAATGCTTGATCAACAGCTTTTAGATAAATCTCTACATGATGTTCTTTGTGCGCATACATGCAGTAAAACATATTAGTTGCTAACACTCCTTGCTCTAACATTTTCTCAATAAAATAAGATTTAAGTGTCAAAAAGTTTTCATTCTTTAAACTAAAATGACAAAGAGCATCAATACCAGAAACATGAATGTCAAGGCCATGCTTTTGCGCTAAACTTAGCCAGCCATCCTTAATTTTTGCACCTATTGCGGCTAGATGCTCATGGACTTGGTGTTGCTCGTAATAGTTAATCGTTGCTAATGCAGCTGTAGGTCCTACTCGTTCAGTCCACATAGTGCTTGATATAAAACTAGTTTGTGCTGCATCCATCCATTTAGACTTGCCGATGACGGCAGCCATAGCATAGCCATTAGCCATTGCCTTAGAAAAAACAGCGATATCAGGATTAATACCCAGCTTCAAATGCGAACCACCACAGTTGATCCTAAAACCCATAGATATTTCATCAATAATTAATGGGATATTTAATCGTGCTGCAATGGCCTCAACTTGCTGCCAGTACTCTTCAGATGGGGCAAAATTTCTCATTGGCTCCATCACGATGGCAGCAAGTTCATCACCATTTTCAGCAACTAACTGCTCTAGCGCTTCGATATCATTAAAAGGAAAAGGGAGTGCTGTTCCTGCTAGCGCTTTTGGAACACCTTTAGGTGAAAGGCCAGGAATTAAATGGTCGTTAAGATTACTGGTACTTGTAACATTGGCAGATAAGTACCAATCATGCCATCCATGATAACCACTAAAAGCAATTTTATCTTTACCTGTTGCTGCTCGAGCAATACGTACTGCGACAGTCATTGCTTCACCGCCACAACGAGCATATCTAACTTCTTCTGACCAAGGGTGTAATTCTAATAACTTCTCAGCAAGCTCAACATCCTCAGGGCAATTTAAGCTAGAGCTAACCCCACTTCGAATAGAATTAATAACTTTATCATCAACTTCATCTACTGCGTAACCGAGTATATTTGCACCAATACCAGAAATAGACATATCGAGGTACTCATTACCGTCAAGGTCCCACACTTGGCACCCTTTTGATTTAGAAAAATACCCAGGCCAAATATCGGTGCTAAACATATCTGGTCGCTTTGAAAGCAATTGAGTCAAACCTGGTATTATTTTTTTCGCAGTATCTTGTAAGCTAATACTTTTACTTTTTTTCATCTTAATTTCATGGCTCTTTTGGCTGGGGAAATAAAGTTAACTTTCTTTCGTCAGCTTCATTGTAATGTAGTTATCATCTTTGACTTCATCAAGATCATACCTAATAAAACCAATTTTCTCATAAGCTTTCAAAGCAGCTGTATTATTTTTATCTACCCCTAAACGAATTACGTTAATCGAATGTTGTTCATAAATATAAGTAAAGCAGGCGTTAATGACCTCCTTGGCAAGTGATTTACCGCGCCACTGCGCCTCACCAATTAGGATGCCCAAAGCAGCTTCATTATCAGACCAGTCAATTGGTTCAAATTTGAAATTACCAATGTGCTCCTCTGTTTTTTTACAGAATATTCCCCAAAACATACTATTTCTAGACGTGTTTTTTTCTTCAATGTAATCAATCAAAGAGGATAGTTGCTCTGCTTTATAAGCTATAAATTGATTTTTCGAAGCATCTGAGAACCAAGATAAATACTTTTCAGTGGCATCTTTTGCTGTTAATTGCCTTAGCAACAAACGCTCAGTTAGAATGTTTGGTACTTCCATTATCTACAAACCCTTGCATTCTTTTCATAATAGTCAGGCGCTTGCTTTATAAACTCAATCCATATAGCTAAAGCTTTATCGTAATGAGGCATAATTTCTTTTTCGTTACCAAAATTGTAAAGTAAAGATATAAGTAAAGCCGTTGTATATAAGACTTCGCCTTCCATTAGAAGAAAAATACTTCCATGCTTGATTGAAGATTTAAATGAATATAGGTACCTAACACTCCCCAAAAGTACATCTAATGCCTCATAACGATTTGTAGTTTTCTTTTCTAAAAGTGAAGCCAATGTATTTGAAAAATCTCTAAAATCGCTGAAACTCAATAAATCATCAAAGTCTAAATTTGTATCAAACTTTACAAATTTATTATTCTTCAAATAGCTAATAACATGGTTTTTTTCGTAACGTTGTTCCGTTAAAAATATATCGTCAGGATCTAAAGGTAAGGCTCCGTTTATTTTGGCTCCATTACTACAGTTATAATAACTAAGGTTTTGAGATTTAAATGAATCTATTAACCTTTCCATCTGTGAGTTACCGACACTCATAAGTTCATCCGTTAGAACTTTATCAACGAAATTCCCTGGTAACTCCCTTTGACTTCCTATTTTTATCGGCTCGTGCTCAGTTGTGCCTGCATCATTGTAGTAAAAACTTGACTTGGAATGGTGGTGTTTCTCATCGATATAACCATTATCAACACCAAATAAGTAAATTGACTTAAACCCTAAATGGCTTGCAAAACTGAGTGCGGTATTGCCTACTAGCGGGTTGCAATAAGAAAGAAAGCTCCCACCTACCTTCATCCCACTTGTATACCGACAAAATTGAATCAGATTTGTACCGGCTTCATTCCCTTTAAGTCCAAAGCCAGTCCATGAAAAAAGCCCTTGAACCTTTGGATGCATTACATTTGTTACGAGTAAATTTATTTTATTCCTATAGTTCTCAGGTAAAAAGGACTCCAAAAAGTTATAAGTTGATTCAGTCCTTTCTAATGCAACGTGAAAGTCTGGGACGATTCCGTGTTTAACCAAAGCTGTTGATGCAGAGTTACAAGAAAAGATAATTACTCTTCCTTGTAAGTCTCTAATTTTATCCAATTGATTATCTAAAGATGGTCCATTAGCTACAATAAACACAGGATACTCAGCAATATCCTTTGGAGTAAGTGAGCTATAGTCAAGTAAGTTGAAATCTGCTTTCAAATTACCAATAGAATGTGCGATACCAATTAAGGCATCATCAAAAAAACCAAAACCTGAAAAAAGTCGATGAAAGTTAACTCTAAACTTCTCAATAAACAAATTAATCGACTCAGAGGGGTAATGCTGATAAAACCATGTATGGGCTATAGAGGCCACTCCAATATTTTTAGATCTATCGTAAAAACCTTCAAATGCAGCCCCTTCATTTTCCCCTATACTCAAATAGAGAAATGAGCCATTTTTATCAATATTCTCTAAAAATTGCCCCCAATCACAAACAAACAAACTGGCAAAAAAATAATCTTCGTTTGGTTCAATTAATGTTATGTATCTGGCGCTAACTTTTTGCACTATTAGATTAAGATGATAGCCCAAGCCTACACCAAAAAGTATTAGACTAGGCATCTCATCATCTAGTTTTTCATTTATTGGCAAGCTCGCTTTTGCCTCGACATAAACACTACCTAGAGACTTCATCAAATCCACATGAATGAAGTTTGCATCATTGCTCAGATTTGCGACTTGAGAATGATCCACCTTCCCCATATGGGGAAACTGAATATTTTTCTCAACCTGCGCTTCAGCCTGACTTACAGGGTTGTCTGAATACATCGGCACGCCTGTACCATGATCGATTAGATTAGCCGTACCGTTTTCATTAAGAAGAAGTTGAAATTTATCACTTGGATTGTAATTTAGAAACTTATCATAAATTTCAGGAAAGTAGTTTTTAAAAGCCATTAAGTTATGTTCAAACATTAGATTAGCGTTTTCTGCAAATACTTGTTCTTTCTGCTGTTTTTTTAACTTTTCCTCAAGTTGCTCAGAAAGTGATTCTAATTGAGTTTCAACAGACTTTTTTTTTGTCATTATTATTTACCTACTTGATGCTTTTATATACGTTAAGCTTTTTTTGATTACTTAAATGCACACCTATTTGCTTTGCTAAATTTACTTTTAAGCCTTCAGCACGTTGCAGCAATGCACCGAACTTACTAAAAACTTCTTCACAACGCCTAATATTTTCAGGTGATAAATTATTGATATTACTGAATAGTGACCTTGCATTTTGGTCAAATTCTATAAAACTATCGTTAAATGCATCAAGGTTGTTTTTGTCTAAATGAGCGTTAAGTATCTCAATTTGATGTTCAAGTTGGGAAAATTGACTATCCGACATTTGCGTCAGCGCCATTATCTCTTAAAGTTTGTTCTCTTACTTCATGAGGGATTGCGTCCCATGCAGACTTAATTTCTTTGAGTAAGCCACTTACTTCGTCAATAATGGTTGGATCGTTCTTTATACTTGCATCTAACAATCTATCAATCATGTACGAATACAATGAATAAAGGTTCTCTGTTACTTCTCCACCTACTTCAAAATCTAAACACCCTCTTAGTGCTTCAAGGATAGCTGATGCTTTAGATAAGTGCTCACTTTTAGCTTCAAGGTGTTTTTTTTCAATGGCTACTTTTGCAAGTACCATCTTTTCAACAGCACCAGCCATTAACATTTGAATAATTTCGTAGCGGTCAGCACCTGCAATGCGAGTTTTCAGTGCTTCCTTTTGATAATTTTTTACTTTTGCGTTGTACATGGTTCACCTTTTATGTAAACGATAAAGAAACTAGCGATTATTATGACGACTTAGTAAATCCTGGAAGACTAGACAATTGAGCACTTAAGTATGTTTGAGTTGACTGCATTTGCGCTAACAGTACATCTAAGCCTGCATATTGCTGACGAAGTCTTGCTTCTAATTCTTCCATTCTATATTCATGGTTAAGAACATCATCTTCAAGGTCATCAAGTTGAGAGTTTAAGTTAGTTTCTCGTTGGTTCATGATTCCTTTAGAGTCTAAATAATTGTCAAAAAGAGACTCTAACTGTTTTGCTATCCCGTTTTCACCTGCAAAAGCCTTGCCAATATCATCGTAATTTTCGTCCATTGCTTCGTTTAAGCTGCGGACTAAGCTCGACTTTTCAAGGTAACCTTCTTTATCAACACCTAAACCAATATCAAAGATGCTTGAAAATGGACCAGCATCAGAAATTGGAGTTGAAAGAGCATTGATTAGCTGTGAATCAAAAGAACGGATTGTTGAATCTGCATTTAAAGGTTTGCCAACTCTAGTTTGTAAGCCAATTTGACCGATTAGGTTATTATAGTTAGCAATAAATTCATCGACTAACTTAGTAACACTTTCTGTGTCTACGTCCACAGATAACTTTGCTGTTTCACCGTCAACACTTTGTCGTTTTGCAACAATTGTCATGTCTTGCACAGCATCTTTGAAAGTGTTGGTTTCACTAATAATCGAAATACCATCCACTTTGATTTCTGCACTTTTAGCTTCATCACCTGATGCAATAGCAATACCGCCAGCACTAACACCATCATTAGCGAGTGTTGAAACATTATCAAGTTCAGCATTGTCATTAGTAATAACTAAATCATTACCTGCACCAGATACATTTGACGTGAGAACCAATTTTGATTCTGTGCCCGTGTTGATAATATTCGCAGTGACACCAAAATTGTCATCAGAGTCATTAATTGCATCTCGTAAGTCTGCTAATGTCGCACCAGCATCGAGTGTTAAGTCAAAACTCTTATCACCAGCAGCAAAAGATAGAGTACCACCAGAAGCTGTAACAACATCGTCTGTTGAAGTAAATAAGCCATCATTGGAAGTTGCGCGACTCCCCTGAGCAAGCTCTAACACTTCAATATTGAAGTCCCCTGGTGAAATATCTGAAGTTGGTGTTACAGAGATCAGATCACCATCGTCACTTGTTGGTTGCTTAATGTTAGCTATACGCTTGTTAAAGTTATCTATATCAGCTAACTTTTCAATAGTGTCCTGAAGCTTTGACATTGCAGACTTAACTTCGCCTAACGAAGAAAGTTCAACTTGTAAGGTTTCTTCTTTTTCAGCAAAAGCATTCATTTTTGGAGTATCTTCAGCTGATAGTGTCGCACTGATGATGCTTTCTAGATCAAGTCCAGAACCAACTCCAGCAGATGTAATTAATGCCATTGTAATACTCCTAAAATATTAACTTTATGCAGTTCTATCGAACAACAAACCTTTATTGCTTAATTTATCGGCAAACTCTTCTAAAGCTTTAGCCACTTCTCGAAATTCTTCTGTTGGAATTTCTCGAATTACTTCATCATTTTCTTTATCAAGAACTTTGATAATGGGTGGATCCCCTTTTTCATCAAATTCAAAAATTAAATTTGTTGATGTAACTGGGATATAACTATTAAGCTTTTCTAAGTTTTGTTTTACTTCGGCAATTAGATCTTTTTTGTCTTTTTGCTCATTTTGTTTAGAAACCAGCTCAATATCCACCGCCTCTCTTCCAGCAAGTTCTGTGCCTTTATTTGCTTTAATATCATCGATTTCAGCTTTTAAATTTGCAGAATTTCCACTGGTATCAAGGTTATCATTAGACCTTTGTGTTGAATTAAGATCTATCATAGTAACACCTCTTAATATCTTACTCGTTAAGTATAAGCCACTTCAAAGCAAATTTCCTGAGTCTGAAGTGACTTATAAAACAAATATTAGCCTAGTAGTGAAAGTGCTACTTGAGGGCGTTGATTTGCTTGACTTAAGATTGATTGGCTCGCTTGCTGTAAGATTTGCATCTTAGTTAAGTTAGCAGTTTCAGTCGCGAAGTCTGTATCTTGGATACGTGATTTCGCAGCACTTAAGTTTTCAGCAATATTTGATTGGTTACGAATAGTAGATTGGAAACGGTTTTGCACCGCACCTAGCTCTGCACGCTTTTTATCAACAACGGCAATTAAAGAATCCATACCTGCCATTACAGCTTGCGCATTTGCTTGTGAAGATACACTTATGCCTTCTTTGGTGAATACATCAGCAAAACTACTGTCATCTGGAGCCGCACCTACATCAGCACTAATCGTTCCAGTAGTTGCGCTAAGAGTTTCCCCAGTTACCGCACTTGCAATACCTGCGATACCAGACATCGTAAAGCCGCCATTCGCTGAAATTGTATTTGCACCTGAAGTTGTAGCACCAACATCTTTCATACTAAAGCCAATCGTTTGAACTGCGTCAGCACCGACTTGGAATTTAGCATCATATGAACCATCTAGTAGGTTTTGACCACCGAAAGTAGTATCTTCGGCGACACGATTCACTTCTTTAGAAAGAGAGCGAATCTCTTCTTGAAGAGCTAGACGGTCTTCATCAGTATTCGAACCGTTCGATGCTTGTTGTGCTAGAGTACGAATACGTTGGAACATTGATGTTACTTCATCAAGTGCACCCTCAGCTGTTTGTGCAAGTGAAATACCATCATTCGCATTTCGGTTACCTTGATTCAAACCATTAACTTGGCTTGTAAGACGGTTAGCAATCTGCATACCTGCAGCATCGTCTTTTGCACTGTTAATACGTAAACCTGATGAAAGGCGTTGGAAAGAAGTATCTAAAGAGTTACCAGATTTCATTAGCTGGCGCTGTGCGTTCAAAGAACTCACATTAGTGTTTACATATAAAGCCATATTAGCCTCCGCTTTATCATTTTATAGCTAAACAGCGGGATACCCCTACCCTGCTATTTAACCGACATAGAGTCCTAGATTGATAGTTCTCTAACTCATTTATCGTCTGATAAAGCGAAAGCTTTAGCTTTATTTGTAAATTTTTTAACTATTTTTTAAATTTTAACCTTGTAATAAGCTTAGAGCCGCTTGAGGTCTTTGATTTGCTTGACCTAAAATTGTTTGGCTTGCTTGTTGTAAAATTTGATTTTTAGTTAGTGCAGCTGTTTCAGCTGCGAAATCAGCATCTTTAATACGCGATTTTGCAGCAGATAAGTTTTCTGAAATATTTGCTTGGTTACGAATAGTCGATTGAAAACGGTTTTGCACTGCACCTAGCTCTGCACGCTTTTTATCAACAACTGCGATTAAGGAATCCATACCAGCCATAACAGCTTGTGCATTAGCTTGAGAAGAAACACTAATACCATCTTCAGTAAAAACATCCTCAAATGACGTATTATCAGCAGCTGCACCAACCGAAGCACTGATAGTTCCAGTAGTAGAAGATAACGCTCCACCAGATACTGCGCTAGCTACACTTGCTATACCTGAAAGAGTAAAACCGCCGTTTGAGGAAACTGAATTTTGACCAGATGAACTAGCACCAATCTCTCGCATACTAAAACCGATTGTTTGTACTGCATCAGCACCTACTTGAAAGCTCGCTTGATAACTCCCATCCAGCAAGTTTTGTCCACCAAATGTCGTGTCTGTCGCAATTCTATTTACCTCAGAAGATAGTTGTCTTATCTCTTCTTGAATTGCTAAGCGGTCTTCATCAGTATTCGAGCCATTTGCAGCTTGTTGCGACAAAGTTCGAATACGCTGGAAAGCTGAAGTTATCTCCTCTAAGGCCCCCTCAGCAGTTTGAGCAAGTGAAATGCCATCATTCGCATTTCGGTTACCTTGATTCAAACCCAAAATTTGTGATTGTAGACGGTCAGAAATTTGTAAACCAGCCGCATCATCAGCAGCACTGTTAATACGTAAGCCTGATGACAGGCGCTTAAACGAGGTATCTAAATCTGTACCTGTTCTATCTAACTGTCTTTGTGCGTTTAGTGCACTAACATTAGTATTTACATATAAAGCCATAATAAACTCTCTTCTTATCTGTCAAAGTAAAGTCACTTTCAAAAAGTGAATTTGACAAAGTGACCCTTACAGCGGCAAATCTAAGTCGCCTGGGGCAAAAAACTGCCACTTTGCTGGTTAGTTAATTAACTTGAAGTAAATAGAGCAATTAATAGGCCAACTATTAATTTAGTTTAAAAAAGGAACGAAAAAGGCTCCATGTAGGAGCCTTAAGAGAGATAAGTTTAAGAGTGGGTTTAATAACACAAATTATGGCATAATCTGTGCTTTATATTTTATGTTCTTACAAATGTTAGAACACTACTATCAGGATTTTGAGCGCCTCCGCTTTATAATCCTATCTTAGCGCCTTTGTTAATACCCCATTAGACAAAGGCGCTTTTCTTTAAGTCAAAGTTTTGACTTCACTTTGGCTCAAATTCCCCAACTATTAACCTAATAAGCTTAGTGCCGCTTGAGGACGTTGGTTAGCTTGACTCAAGATTGTTTGGCTAGCTTGTTGTAAGATTTGCATCTTAGTTAAGTTAGCCGTTTCTTGTGCAAAGTCAGTATCTTTGATACGAGACTGAGCAGCACTTAGGTTTTCAGAGATATTCGATTGGTTACGAATAGTTGATTGAAAACGGTTTTGCACCGCACCTAACTCAGCACGTTTTTTATCAACTACCGCGATTAATGCATCCATACCAGCCATTACAGCTTGAGCATTTGCTTGTGAAGATACACTTATGCCTTCTTTGGTGAATACATCAGCAAAACTACTGTCATCTGGAGCCGCACCTACCTCAGCACTAATCGTTCCAGTAGTTGCGCTAAGGGTTTCCCCAGTTACCGCACTTGCAATACCTGCGATACCAGACATCGTAAAGCCGCCATTCGCTGAAATTGTATTTGCACCTGAAGTTGTAGCACCAACATCTTTCATGCTAAAACCAATCGTTTGAACTGCGTCAGCACCGACTTGGAATTTAGCATCATAAGTGCCGTTAAGAAGGTTTTGGCCACCAAAAGTAGTATCTTCAGCGACACGATTTACTTCTTTAGAAAGTGCACGAATTTCTTCTTGAAGCGCTAAACGATCTTCATCTGTGTTTGAACCATTAGCAGCTTGCTGTGATAATGTACGAATACGTTGGAACATTGATGTTACTTCGTCTAGTGCACCTTCAGCTGTTTGAGCTAAAGAGATACCGTCGTTCGCATTACGGTTACCTTGGTTAAGACCGTTAATTTGCGATGTTAAACGGTCTGAAATTTGTAGACCTGCCGCATCGTCAGCTGCGCTGTTGATACGAAGACCTGATGATAAACGCTTGAATGAAGTATCAAGTGAGTTACCTGAATTCATTAATTGTCTTTGAGCGTTTAATGAACTAACATTTGTATTTACATAAAGTGCCATGATATTTCTCCCGAAGTAAACTTATCATTTACTCTCAAACTTACTCTAATTAAGCGGTAACTGTTATTTGTTACTCTGCTTGGTTAATTAAGTTATCGGTCCGCTCAAAAAATCCTTTAGTGAATTTTTAAACAATTTTTCATTTTTCATTTAACGCACTGTATTTAAAGTAAAAATATTTAACACTTTTAACTAAACATAGCTTCTGGTTGTCAATAAAATCGTTGCTGTGAAGTATTGCTGAAGATCAAAACGCGACAAAGAGTGCGTTAAAACCGCTTTTAAAGTGTGAAGCTTAAGGAAGGTTTTGTAGGTTAAGCTTATTAAATAAGCTTAACCTACAAAAATTATAAGTAATCAAATAATGAGAGGTTAGCCAAACGGCCAAATGTTGCCTGTGCAGCTTGAAGTGATGTTTCCTGTTTGGTGAGTTCAGTAATCGCTTCAGCCATATCAAGCTCAACAAGCTCAGCTTTTGCAGCTTTATTGCTAGTATCTAAGTCACCGTTTGATTGTTCAATTTTCTTGGCTGTATTTAAGCGACCACCCAAACCGGCCTGAACAAGTGAAACCTGATTTTTGGCATTATCGAGTTGTACAATGGCATCAGCTAAAACTTGATCAAACTCTTCTTGAGTTAAATCAGGATTGGTTAGCCCTGCAATCAGATCGTCCAAAGTATTTAACGCATTCTCTTTTTGTGGTGCTTCAAGGTCAACATCAACTTGGCCGTTAGCCACAGGATCAATGGTAACCTTCATCCCCTTATAAATAATTTTGCCGTCTTCAAAGCTGCCACTATCAATCGTTACACCAGCTTGCTGCACAACAAATGTATTAGGTGTGCCTGTGGTAGTAATAAAGCTTAGTGTATTGGCATTTGCGGCTGCGGCAGGATCAGCGTTGTAATTTGCCTGATGGAATTTATCGAAATCAGCTTGCTCAGTAACATAAATTTTTGAGCTTGTAATACCGCCGGACACAGTGCCGTCGTTTGATGCCACATTTAGTCGAGCATTTACTTTTTCGAATGTATCAAAACCATTGTCACTTGATTTGATTTCTACACCTTCAGCCACTTTGATCTTGTGTTGCCCCTGATCGCCGCCATATTCATAGCGACCAGACGTACTATTGTAGCTATAAGATGGGGTATTATCTTGGTAACCCGAAAAGATAAATTTACCGTCTTCGGTCTTTGCATTCATCAAATCAAGTACCGTACTTTGTAATGCTTTAACTTCTTCAGCAATACCTTCACGGTCGATATCACTATAGGCACCGTTACCAGCTTGAATCGATAACGTATAGGCGGACTCAAGTGCGCCTTTAATATTTTGCAGCACACTTTCTTCTGTCGTTAGGCGGCTATTCAGCATAGTAATGTTTTTTGTGAACTGTTCATTACCCTGAATGCGATCTGTATAAAGTAACGCGCGAGCCGTTGCGGAAGGATCGTCAGCAGCAGTTAATACACGCTTTTGGGTATTAACCTGCTCTTGCGCTTTGTTTACATTTTGTTGTGAGTTAAGAATAGAATTAAGGTTATTCTTATACATCATGTTATTTGAAATACGCATAATTACCTCGCCGCACTTAATAAGGTGTCAAAAATAGTACGTGCTGTTGAAAGTACCTGTGCTGATGCAGCATACGATTGTTGAAAGCGCAGTAAATTTGCCGCTTCTTCATCAAGGTTTACACCTGATAGTGATTCATACCAAGCTTCAGACTGATCAGCCAATGCTGTAAAGGCCGCGCCATTCGTTTGGGCTTGACTAGTCACTACACCAATATCAGTGACAATGCCAGAATAGGCTTGATTAAACGTTTTATGATTATCGGCTGTACTACTTGCTTCAACATTTTGACGCACTAGCTCACCATTTTGTAAATCGGCCAATAGCAAACCATTACGGTTATCATCAAATCCACCAGTGTTAAACTCTACTGTGAAGGTGTCACCTGTTGCAGGTGATCCTTCAATATTGAAGTCAAATCCGTAGGTATCATATGGCGCCCCTGCTTGAGCAAGAATATTTTCAGCAGGTGGTGTAATGGTAAAGGTCGATGTACCGTTACCATCTGTAATTTGATACTCGTTAGCATTCGCCGTTTTCACTAACGTGATATCGCCATTCGCCAAACTCGGTGGAGGACCCACGGTAATACCCGTTGAGTTGTCAATATCGGACACTGTGCCAGCAGAAATACTTGCATCACTGGTATTATTGATATCGTTCGCAGTTCGAATAGGTGATGCTAACGCTAAATCTTCAGGACGTTCAGTTGCAAGCTCTAAGCTAGTTGCAGCCTGAGAGTTCAACTTAACCATAAATTGGTCACCAGTATTTGCAGCTCCTGATACGTTGAGTTGTAAACCAAACGCTTCACCACCCGTAATAGTTGATGAGTCAATCACACCGGCAGTCACATTCGCTGTAGATGCGGTGCCAATAGGCTCACCTTTATTATCGATTGCCTGAATCTCAACAGTGGTTGCACTGGTATAAGTAACGATAAAGTCACTTGCTGGCAATTCGCTGCCTTTACCAGGTTCAAGGGTTGCCGTCATTGTTGATGTGCCCGTATTGGCTTGATAACCAAACGCATCTACCGTTGGAATAGCAAAAATATCGCCGCCAATTTCACCATTAGCGTCCATACCTAAGCTATTTTGTTGGTTAAAGGCATCGGCTAATGCTAAGCCCATTTGACCAAGTTGGTTTTGCGCTGGCACTAAAATATCGTCACGAAATGCCAGTAAGCCACCAATTTTGCCTTTCAATTTACTCACATCAACTTCAAGCGGCACGGCTTTGCCACCGTTTACATCAAGTTTTAATTCTTTAAAGTTCGGATCAGGATCGCCACTGAATGAAAACAGATTAAATGTGCCACTTTGCATGACAAGTGCTTGACCAGAGCCTAAATACACTTGTTTCTCGCCGTTATTACCATCGAGTGTTTCAATATCAATCAGCTCAGATAAGTCACGAATTGCTTTATCACGTTCATTATATAAACCACTTGATACTGACTCACGATCAGTACCATGAACCGAAGCAATCTTGGTATTTAAATCACTGATATTTTGGATCAGGTTATTTGCTTCATCTGAAAAGATTTCTAGCTGCTCATTTACTACTGCTTTTTGGTCAACCACAATGCTCGATAATCTGTCCATTTGATCAATCAAATTTTGTGCATCCGTCATGACCAGTGAACGAGCTACTGTTGATGACGGTTGGTTTAAGCTTTCTTGTACATTGTTAAAAAACGAATTTACGCTCGTTGATAAGCTGTTTGACTCTTCTGAAAACAAGCTATCTACACGGCTTGCTTCAGTTACAAACTGATCAAAGAACGCTTTATTAGAGGTATCTCTATTTAATTGCTTTTGTGCAAATTCATTTAGTAAGCGATACGTTTCACCACGGCCGACTTGGTTATCGATCATGGTTGTGAACTCAGTACGCTCACGCACATAGCCCTCGGTATTAACGTTGGCGATGTTTTTACTGGTGGTTTGTAAAAGCTCAGAGTTAGCTCTTACACCGGCATTTGCTATGTCATATAAGCTAAATGACATGAGGGTCTACTCCTTAACGTACCAATGAAGCAGCGACGCTTTGAAGCTCAACGCGCTTCAATACCTGCTTAATTTTATCGGCATAATTTGGATCTGTTGCATAGCCTGCTTTTTGTAACGAATCTAAAAAGGCAGCAGGTTCTGCGGTATTATTAAGTGCTTCTTGATAACGTGGGTTTTCATTTAAAAAATCCACAAAGTCGTTCACACTGTCTTTAATCGATTGATAAGAGCGAAAACTTGCTTGCTTTTTAACTGGCACACCTTGTTCAAACTCAAGCGTGACTTTGCTTGCTTTATCACCTTGCCAGCTCCTATCCGATTTAATATTGAATAAGTTGTTACTACTTGTGCCATCAGCTTTACTGATGATGTGTTTACCCCAGCCCGTTTCAAGTGCTGCTTGAGCAACCATCACAGCTGGGTTTAAGCCAATTTTCTCAGCAGCATTTTTAGCGTGCTCCCAAACAGAGCTAATGAAAGATTCAGCATCTTCAAAGCGATTTTCTGATTGCTCGTTCGCTGATGTATCCTCGACAGTTTGTGGTTTAGCCTTAGCCTCAGTAGTGCTATCAACAGCACCGCTTGCGCGTTTATCACTAGCAAAGTCAGCCGTCGTTCTAAGTACAGAACCTGGTGTAAACTCTTTACCGTCTGGCGAGAGTTGCTGAACAATCAAGTCAGCTAGACCCAGCGAACCATTTGATGAAAGCTCAACCGACATTTGTTGGTCATGCATCTCTTCAAAAAATTTAACGCCGCTTGAATTAAATGGGCTGTCTTTATCTTCAAACGCTTCATTTGCTTTACGCATACTTTTAAGCAGCATCTGAGTGAAGATAGATTCAAATTGTGCCGCCGCTTTTTTCAGCGCCTCTTTAGACGCATCGCTAGAGGCATCACTTTTTAAAGCATTTTGACGTAACGAGTCTAAGTTGCCTAAATCAAAAAAGTTTTGCTTGTCGAGATGATTAGTATCCATCAGCTTTTTGACACAATAGTTAATAATGAAATTTAAAATGCAAAAATTGCGCCAATAAAAAACTTTATAAATGAATGGCTAATAACTGATACAGGAATGGAGTAACTTCAGAGCCAAGATTTTGGCTGATGTTTATACACTGAACGATTAAGGTATAGAAACAAAAAACGCGCTCGAAAGCGCGTTTTAATTTAAATGATAACCAGTTGCCCGTTTATCGCCCCCGCTTCTTTTAAAGCTTCAAGGATTGCCATTAAATCACCCGGTGCGGCCCCAACTTCATTGATTGCACGCACGAGATCATCAAGATTAACACCTGGATTAAATACAAAAGCACGAGAATCATCTTCGTTCACATCAATAATACTTTGATTGGTAACGGTAGTTTCACCATCACTTAAAGCATTTGGCTGTGACACATTTTGCTGCTCAGCAATGGTGACCGTTAAACCACCATGTGTAATCGCCGCAGGCTGTAGCTTCACGTTTTTGCCAATCACTATTGTGCCTGTGCGAGAGTTCACAATAATTTTTGCTGCTGTGTCTGCTGGCTTAAACTCTAAGTTTTCAAGTGTCGACAAATAAGCAACACGTTGAGAAGCATCTCGCGGTGCTAACACTCGTACTGAAGCTGCATCGATTGCCTGAGCACTGTCAGGACCCACTAAATCATTAATAGTTTGCTCTAAGCGTTTAGCCGTTGTGAAATCAGGACGATTTAAATTAAAGGTAATGTAGTCACCTTGCATAAACGGGCTCTTAATAGCACGCTCTACAATGGCACCGTTTGGAATACGGCCCACTGTGGGTGTGTTAATAATTACACGGCTACCGTCTGCCCCTTCAGCACCTAGACCTCCTACAACTAAGCTGCCTTGTGCAATTGCATAAGTATTGCCATCAACCCCTTTCAGGAAGGTTTGTAATAAGGTACCGCCACGTAAACTACCCGCACTACCGATAGACGAAACCGTAATATCAATGGTTTGACCGGGTTTTCTAAATGCCGGTAACTCTGCATGCACAGCCACAGCTGCAACATTTTTAATCTTAGGTTTTAAGCTATCAGGTAAGGTAATACCAAAACCATTCAGCATGGCTTTAAAGCTTTGTTGAGTAAATCGGCTTTGTTCACCTGTGCCAGGCAAACCGACAACCAAACCATAACCCACTAATTGGTTTGCGCGCACGCCCTCAACCATAGATACATCTTTGACTCGCTCAGCCTGTGCAGAAAACTGCAGGCTAATTAAGCAAAGAGCGATGATGTATTTAAACCCATTCATGACTTTATTCCTCTAAAATGGGAAAAGCGAACTACTAAAGAAACGAGACAGCCAACCTGCACTTTGTGTTTCTTGAATTTGCCCTTTACCTGAGTATTGAATTCGCGCATTAGCAATACGGTTTGATGTGACCGTGTTATCTGCTTGAACATCTTCAGGACGAACTAAGCCTTCAAGGCGAATAAATTCTTCACCGGTATTCAAAGTGAGCCATTTTTCACCGCGAATAACCAAGTTTCCATTAGGTAAAACACGCATCACATTGACAGAAATATCACCAAATAAGCTGTTTGATTGATTAGACTTTGAATCACCTTTAAACGATGCCCCAGAACCAATACCAAACTGTATGCTATCACCACCAATATTCACCGGATTACCGCCAAGGCCTATAACAGGGTCTAAACTGGCGTCCGTTTCTTTATCGGTTTCGGTTTTAGCGGCTTTGGTGGCTTGCGTTGACTCTTGCAATTTAACCGTAATGATATCGCCAGCACGCAGTGCCTTTTTATCTGAGTACAAGTCATCTGCTGAATAACTATCAAACAACGAACCCGTTGGTACCATCGGCTCTGTTGTTGGCTCAGGGTACATAGGCGCATAGTAAGGGTCATCCTGAACCACATGATGATTTTGCGTTGTCATACAACCACCCAGCATTAATGCTGCCGATGTGACTAAGATAATATTACGCATGCTGCCTCCTACCCATTAAAGCTGTTGATTGATGTAACTAAGCATTTCATCAACCGCTGAAATCACTTTTGAATTCATTTCATAAATTCGTTGTGTTTCGATCAAGTTAACAAGCTCTTCAGTTACATTCACATTAGACGTTTCTAGAGAACCTTGAACCACCGTACCTAAACCATCGATACCTGGGTTACCTTGCACAGGCGCACCACTCACAGCGGTTTCGGTGTATAAGTTTTGTCCCATAGGCTCAAGACCCGATGGATTAATAAAATCACTAATCGTTAGCTGACCAATGACCACGTTGTCTGCTTGCCCTGAAATACGCACTGACACTTCACCATCTTGTGAAACAGTGATTGATTGCGCATCGTCTGGAACATTCATTTCCGGCTGTAAAGGAAAACCTGCGCCCGACGTTACAATGCGGCCATCTTCGTCAGTCGTGAATTGACCGTTACGCGAATAGGCAATGTTGCCATCTGGCAATTGCACTTCAAAAAAACCTGGTCCTGAAATCATCCAGTCCAATGAATTTTCAGTGGTAAGCATGTTACCTTGTGAAAAGTTCTTTTGGTTAGCTACCACTTTGGCACCGGCACCAAGCATTAAACCCGATGGCATTTCAGTGTCTTGAGATGAACGACCACCTGGTTGATTGATGTTTTGATATAGTAAATCTTCAAATACGGCGCGGCTTTTTTTATAGCCTACCGTGCTGGCATTCGCGAGATTATTTGAGATCACCGAAATATCGGTTTGCTGGGCGTCAAGCCCGGTTTTACTGATCCATAATGCAGGATTCATAACTCTACCCTCTCAGTCATCTTAAACAATGCGTAACAGCTGATCTTGACGCTCGTCGAGCTCTTCGGCTGTTTTCATTAATTTAACTTGTAATTCAAATTGGCGTTGATTGCTGATCATGTCGACCATTTCATGCACTGGGTTTACGTTCGACATTTCAAGCGTACCCGACAGTACTTTTACGTTTGGTGAAATATCACAAAAACCACAAAGGTCATTGACCAACATGTCTTCTTTTGGTCGAAATAAACCGTCATTACCTTTTTCAAGCTGAGTGTTATCAGCCTCAATCACTTTTAAGCGATCAACCACTTCCAAAAAGTTTGCTGGCGCTCCTTGTGGGCGAACCTGAATAGCACCGTCTTCACTAAACTCAACTTTCTCGATAGGTAATGGCAAAATGATTGGACCACCTTCGCCAATTACTTGACGGCCATGGCTAGTGATCAACGCGCCATCTGGAGTAATGTTTAATGTGCCAGTTTTGGTGTACGCCTCATTGCCTGATGCATCTTGTACACTCAACCAACCACGGTCACTCATCGCGATATCAAGCTCGCGGCCAGTTTCAACAAAACCACCCGATTCCATATTAGATCCAGGGCGTTCTTGCATTGCAAACACCCTAGATGGCAGACCTTCACCGAAGGCTTGCATAGAGCGAGCTTGTGCAAAATCAGCTTTAAAGCCAGTGGTGTTAGCATTAGCAAGGTTGTTGGCCTTGAGTTCAAGACCTCGCAAACTTTGTTTAGCACCCGACATGGCAATGTAGACCATTTTGTCCATAACATTGACTCACTAAAAATACGATAACTAAGAAATGCAATAAAAGTGCCAAAGTAAAATTGACGCTAAAATAGAAGAGAAAAATGAATAATTAGAATGAAAAAAGGCTGCCAATAGAGGGAGCAGCCTTCGTGTCGGATTAAGCTTAGAGCCGTTAAAATTAACGGATCTGTAGGATGTTTTGCTGTAGTGTTGAGTTAACCTCAAGCGCACGTGAATTTGCTTGGAAGTTACGCTGCGCACTAATCAAGTCAACAAGTTCGTTAGTTAGGTTTACGTTTGATTGTTCAAGCGCAGATGAGTTAATTGAACCCAAGGTACCTGAACCTGGTTCGCCAGCAATAGGCTCACCTGACGTTAAACTCTTCTTCCAAGAAGTATCACCCACTTGTTGTAAACCCTGTGAGTTCGAAAAGCGTACCATGGCAACTTGACCTAAGAATGAAGTGTCACCATTACTGTATGAAGCAACAATTTTACCGTCAGAACCGATATCGATACCTGATAGACGACCTACAGTCGCACCATCTTGTTCCAGTGCTTTTACTTCAAAGTTACTAGCATATTGAGTAGGTACTTTATTCGCTGTTGCCGCTTCATCACGCCAGTTCATCGTTACATCATCAGGGAAACTAGCACCATTAGATAGTAAGTCAGATAAACCTGTCGCAGCGCCTGCGCCATTTGGTAAAGTTAATGGGTTAAATGATGCATCAGTATTAGCAACACCATCCGTGTTAAGTGGTAAACCACTTGAATCAAATTGGAATGTAGTTAGTGGTGTATAAGGCGTTGTTGTTTGCTCTACACCACTTGCATCAAATGGTTTTTCATCCAGTGTGGCGTATACTTGCCACTCATTGTCATTACCTGTCACAGCTGCATCAGTTTTAACGAAGAAGAACTGTAAAATATGTGGCTCACCTAATGAATCATACACAGTTGTTGATGTTGAACTATTATATGTAGCACTTGATTCAGGATCAAACGGTGTCACTGTTGGCGCAGAGGCACGTGAATCAAGGTTAAATGATGAATAAACATTCGTGGTTGCACGCGGTGAACCTGATGCATCAGGAATTTGTAACGCTGAAGATGTACTTAAGCTAACAGAAGTGGTATCACCGGTTGCTTCATCAACAGGGAAACCTTGTAAGTAGTTACCGCTTGCATCAACAATGAAGTTATCCTGGTTTAGTTTAAACGCACCTGCACGAGTATATGTGAAGTCTTGCGCGCCTAGGTCATTCGCCATTGCGAAATAACCTTCACCAGTGATCGCTAAGTCAAGAGAGTTATTTGTGAAAGATAACGAGCCTTGGTGGAATTGCTGTGCCACCATTGTCGTTCTTACACCGTCACCATTTTTTGTTTTACCAGAACTAAATACTGATGATGCGTATACATCAGCGAACTCTGCACGAGACTCTTTAAAGCCCGTAGTATTAACGTTAGCAATATTATTTGCTGTAACGTCTAAATCTTTTTGCGCGGCTGCTAAGCCTGTTAATGCTATATTGAAGCTCATAACTCACCTCTAACCTATCTCTTAGCCTAAGCTAACCCAAACCTTTTTTTACTTATGCGATTTCAGCTATATCAGTTAGCCTAACCGCACCCTCTTTTGTATTTACGATAATGCCGCTTGCGCCATTAATATTGACACTTTCAATATTCTTAAAGGTCGCCATTGGCATACTGCTGTAGTCTCCATTTACAAAGCCTTCAGCACTGATGTCATATTCACCTTCAGGTAGCACATTGCCATCATTGTCTTTACCATCCCATTCAAAACGAAGTGCACCCGCTGACTGAGAACCTAATTCAATGGTACGCACTAACTGGCCTGATGAATCCGTTATTCTTAGCGTTAAAGATTCAACAGCGGTTTCTGCAACCACCGACCCTTTAGCTAGATTTTCGCCATCAAAATCAATGGTGTCAGACTCAAGTAACGCTTGCTTACCAACGAGCGTTGAAGCCTGTAACGCAGAGTTAGATGTCATTGATGCAGTCAGTGATTCAAACTTCTCATTTAAGTTTGAAATACCCTCAGCCATAGTGAAATTCGTCATCTGCGCAATCATTTGATCGTTGTCAGCAGGCTTGCTTGGGTCTTGAAACGACAACTGTTGTGTTAAAAGTGAGAAGAAGTCTTCTTGCGTTAAAGTATCATCTTTCTCTTCTGTTTTATTTTGATTGTCTTGCCAACGTAAATTATCTAAATACGTTGATGACGCACTGCTGATGTCGTTACTCATAACTTATCCTCGGTTACCGCTGCCCAAGCAACAGTGTTTTACTTAACATTTGCTTAGCTGCATCAGCAACTTGCACATTTGTTTGGTAAGAGCGAGAGGCTGAAATCATATTTGCCATTTCTTCTACAACATTAACGTTAGGTTTGTAGATATAACCATTTTCATCCGCACTTGGGTGGTTCGGGTTATATTCAATTTGTAGAGGTTTATCACTCTCTACAATGCCTAACACTTTAACGCCAACAGAAGAGCCCTGAGGATTGCTTTGTGATGCTGACGCTTTAGTCAACTCTGCAGCAAAAACAGGGTGGCGCGCTCGATATGTCTGATCTTGGCTAGAACTAATCGTATTCGCATTCGAGATATTACTGGCAGTAGTATTTAAGCGAACATTTTGCGCGCTCATACCGGTTGCTGAAATATCAAAAACATTATACAAACTCATGATTAAGCTCCTTGACTACCGAGGGCTTTTTTAAGGCCTTTAATTTTACTACTCATAAATTGCAGGCTTGCCTGATACTCTAATGAGTTCTGTACATACAAGTTTCGTTCCACTTGTATATCGACTGAGTTACCATCACCTGTATCTGCTTGATTTGGCGTACGAAACATTTCTGCGCTGCCAACAAAACGACTGCCCCCGGCAATATGTTTAGCATCGGTTCTTACCATGCTATTGCCGCCTTGTTGGTTGCTTTTTGCCGCTTTTAATGCCGAGGCAAAATCGATATCTTTCGCTTTATAGCCCGGCGTATCAGCATTAGCGATATTTGTCGCTAATAACTCAGCGCGTTGTGAACGGATCAACATCGCATGAGGATGAACACCAAATGCTTTATCAAAACTGATAGCCATAACCATCTCCAAAAAATTGACTCTGTAGTGGTTAATGCAAAAGCTAAGCCAAAAATTCAGGAGCAATTTAATTTATATAAGAGACTGAAAAATAGGTAAATTTAGCAACCTAAGGGCTAGGTTGCTAAGGAGAGTTTACTTTTTCTGATAGATGATACCCGGGTTACAACGAACCATATCAAAGCTATCACTTAAGCCCGCCATTGATTCTGACGCACCTAAAAACAGGTAACCTTTCGGGTTTAAAGCTTGAGCAAATTGCGAAATGATTTTAGCTTTTACTTCTGGTGAAAAGTAAATCAACACATTACGGCAAAATATGATGTCAAACTTGCCCATTAGGGCATATGAATCGAGTAAGTTTAAATGTCTAAAGCTGACCATTTTACGTATAGGGTCAACTACCTGAGCCATTCCATTACCGCTGTCCTTGAAGAACTTTTGACGACGCTCCATCGACAAGCCACGAGCAAGGGCTAGTGAGTCATACTCAGCATTCTTGCACATATCAAGCATGGTATTAGAGATATCAGTGCCAATAATTTGCGCACCCATCTTTAATACGCCTGGATTTTTAGATTGGAACTCGGCAACAGACATGGCAATTGAGTACGGCTCTTGTCCTGATGAACTTGCCGCTGACCATATTTTTAGTGGCCTACGCACATCTTTAAGCTCAGGAAATAGTTTTGTTTTCAATAACTCAAACGGATATTGATCACGAAACCAAAGCGTTTCATTGGTTGTCATCGCATCAACGACAGCGGCACGAAGCTGCCTCTCATGAGGGCTTAGTGTTTTACTTACCAACTGTGATAAAGACTCAACATTAAAACGCGCCATAAGCGGCGCAAGGCGGCTTTTAACTAAATAAAGTTTATTATCGCCAAGCACAATGCCACATTGTTGCTCTAAAAAAGAGCGGAATTGATCGTATTCGCTTTGTTGTAAATGCTTATTTTCCAAAGTAATACCACCTATAAATAATTAATCACAATGAACCCACTTCTTCACAGCTGTCGCTAATTCATCTGGGTTAAATTTTGCAATAAAATCATCAGCACCCACTTTTTCGATCATTGCTTGGTTAAACACCCCACTTAAAGAGGTATGCAAGATCACATGCAAAGGTGATAATTTTGGATCAGCCTTAATTTCAGCGGTTAAGGTATAACCGTCCATTTCTGGCATTTCTACATCAGATATTAATAGACCAACACGTTCAGTAATATCATTTTGACAATCGAGCTGAGCAATCTCTCTTAAACGTAAAAGCGCTTCTTTTCCGTTTTTAGCTAGTTCAGTTTGTACACCTAGAGGTTCAAGCGCACGCTTAACTTGGTTTCGAGCTACTGCAGAGTCATCAGCAATAAAGACAATACGCTCACCTAAGTCACGCTGAATCTCACCTTCACCAACTACTTCAGCACTCACTTCAGTGTTAACTGGGCAAATTTCGTTTAATATCTTTTCTACATCGAGAATTTCAACTAATTCGTTTTCAATCTCAGTGACCGCAGTTAGGTAAGAATAACGTCCGGCTCCCGAAGGCGGCGGCATTATTTTTTCCCAGTTCATATTCACGATTCGTTCAACGCCACCAACTAAAAACCCTTGCACTGAACGGTTGTACTCAGCAATGATGATAAAACTGTCTTTGATATTTTCAATTGCAGGGCCACCTACAGCCATCGATAAATCAATAACAGAGATAGTTTGACCACGGATATGCGCAACACCGCGAATGTACGCATTTGATTTGGGCATGTTAGTAAGTGGTGGACATTGCAGAACCTCTCTTACTTTAAACACGTTTATACCAAAGCGTTGTCGCCCTCTGAGTTTGAATAATAGTAATTCAAGGCGGTTTTGCCCAACCAACTGAGTACGCTGGTTAACTGAGTCTAAAATGCCTGCCATTTCAATCTCCTAAAGATAAACAATCAGAGCTGGAACAATAATTGCCTTCTTTGTGTTAAAGCTACATAAGGTTACAAAGCGTCTGTTTTTTGACGCAAAATATTTATACCTTGTTTTCAACCATAAGCATAGTCGAAACAATATGAGTTTGTTAAAAAAAAGCCGAAGATACAGTGTTTTTTATTTTCTTACTAGCCTGTTGTTTACAACACAACTACAGGCAGAAGTTTATAATACCGAGCAACTTCAACAAATCGCCATCGATTTTGTTAGCGAGCAGCTCCCTGATCTGGACACCACACCTCAAATTAGTGCTTTACCATTAGATAGTCGCATTCCTGAGAGGTTATGTGAGTCACCAATTAACAAAGAGTTACCAACTGAGCCTCCTTTTAATCGGCAGGTAACTGTACAACTTAAGTGCCAAGATTTAAATAGTTGGACTCAATACGTTCACGTGCGCATTATTGAGCTCGAACCTGTGGTTGTTGTTACCACTAATTTAGCCCGTGGAGAGGTCATTCGCCCTGAACATTTACGCCTCGAAATGAAACCTAAACAATTTGTTAGAACACAATATGTTCAAGATGAGGCTATACTTATTGGCAGTCGCAGTAAGCGCAATTTACGTGACGGCACACCTATTGTTATGAGCCAGGTTTGTATGGTTTGTAAAGGCGATAATGTAACTATCTATGCTTCATTACGCGGCTTAAGAATTAAAACCACCGGAATTGCTCTAGAAGATGGCACGTTAGACGAATTAGTACGTGTAAAAAACAAAAAATCAGGTAAAGTATTAAATGCACGTGTGGATGGGGTCGAGTCTGTACAAGTAAATATTTAATTTTTTATATTTATGCTAAAGTATCCGCTGTGCCCGCCGATATAAAGGCATATGTTGGGTAATGTATAGGTCAAAATTATGGTAAGCAATGTCAATAATGGTCAACAACAGCCTTCTGTGTTGACAAATACCAAGCAAAAAAAGCTTGATTTACAAAAAGATAATGCTAATGCAGCCGCTGCAAAATCGGCCGCACCAAAAGCAAGTGCAGATTCTGTTAGCTTAACTCCTCAAGCTAAACAGCTAAAATCTTTGCAAGAAAAAGCAGAGCAATCATCTGGCTTTGATAGCAATAAAGTGGCTGAGCTGAAAAAAGCAATCAGTGAGGGTAAATACCAAATTGATGCTGAAAAGCTAGCAAAGAACATCGCTGCATTCGAGTTTGATGTCTATGGCTGATCATAATCATTTAATAGCTAGCAAATTAACACAACAAGTTTCGTGCTTGGAGTCTATTGCTGCGCTGTTAGATGATGAGTTGACAGCCATTGCTGCAAAGCGTGGTGACGGATTAAAGAGTATTGCCCAACAAAAAATCTCTTTGCTCCAACAAATTCAAACCATTGATAAAGAAGTGCAAAAGCTTGTTGCGCACAACGAATCGCAAGATGACGAAGTAAATGCACTCATTAAGCAAGTAAATACTCTCCTAGCAAGCTGCAAGAAGAAAAATGATGTAAACGCTCACGCGGCTCATCAAGCACAGTTGAGTGTTAAGCAACTTAAAGATATTTTAATCGGTGCACCATCATCGATGACCTACGACCAAGGCGGCAGCGTGATTCAAGGCGATAAGAAAATCGTTCACAACTTGAAAGCCTAAATACTATTTCATTAAAAAAGCGCGATAACTAAGTTATCGCGCTTTTTTAATGCTTGCAGAATTTGCTGGACTTATACGGCAAGCAATAGGCTGCAGCTAGACTTATACCAATCCGCTTAATTAAGTAGTCTATTTTGAGGCAATAAAACCTCGTTGATAACAAGGCAAAAATTTCGTTATTTAGTTGTTCTAAATGAGAAATTTTTAACGCAGTTAGCGACAGGTTTTATCCCTCAAAATGATTAAGTATTATTGCGGGTTGGTATTAGTTGCACCTAATAATATGTTACTTTTTTCACTTGGCGCGGTTTTACTTCGCCGATGTATAAATCGTGCACTCGCTTCATATCGAGCTGTAATTCAGTTGCGTAGGTATCCCCTACTGCATAGGTTTTAATAACCTGTGCACCTTTGATCACACCTTGTACTTGGCTTTGTAATTGATCATTATGAGCAATGCTGTTTTGCACTGTAGTGCCTGCGGAAATTCTTTGCCCGTAAACTTGCTCAGCGAGCTCGCGGTAAGCTTCAAGCTTTGAGGCTTTAATCGCAAGTAGAGTACGCTGCGATTCATTGCTACCTGGTTGAGCACTAATTGGCGCATAACCCACGGCTTTTAACACTGGGTAGCTATCTGGCTCAATGTAAGTGTATTCTACATGTTTATCAAAAATACTACTGCAGCCGGTTAATGCTGCGCAGGCAACCAGCCCACCGAATAGAAGTGCTCGCATAATTTGCTTCCGCTTAAAACTCTTTGGCTACAAATATGCACGTTTAATGCCACTGTGGTACAGTCCTTGCTCATTTAGGTTATTCATTGGTTTTAATGCTAGGTGTCAGCATGAAAAATAAAACAATAGCCAGCTTAAAAGGCCTTGGCTTAGCCTTTACAATTTTGTTTTCTAACAATAGCTTAGCTCAGTGGTTTGAATCTACAGGCCATGCAGTTGTAAAAAATGGCGATACGAGCCAAGCCAAATCTGCCGCCATTAAAGACGCCATAACTCAGGCTTTAGTCTTTTCTGGCGCTCGAGTAAGCTCTGTACAGACACTAGTTGACGGGGTTTTGACGCAAGATCAGCTGAAAATAAGCAGCCATGGTGAAATCCAGAAAATAGAATTGATCAGCGAAGATCGCCATAACGACACCTATGCCATCACGCTTCGCCTCGATATTTTTGCCCAAGCAGAAGAATGCCCTGCAAACCAATACACCAAATTTATTGCCGTGACACAAAGCCAACTCGCCAATCGCGAGCAAGCGCGTATGGGCCAAATTTTTGACGTAAACAAAGCCATTAGTGAACACTTATATGCCAGCTTAAGTAATACGCAAATGGCAGCTAAACCGACAGCCTATTACAATATGCCGTTGCGAGTAGATCATTTTTTCACTCAGCAATACGATTACAGTAATGCACTACTTGAAGAGATCACTAGCCGCAGTAACTCGCAATATGTATTACTGAGCCGTATTCGTGATTTATCGGTTAACCATAAGATCAACAACGATTATGCATTTTGGCAAGATGATAGTTTCAAGCGTGCATACAAAGTAGATTACGTCTTATTTGATGGCACCACTTACGAAAAGCTCTGGCAAAAAAGCTACCAAACAGAAGGTATTTGGCCGTATAAAAAGACTGAGATCATCGATGTATATAGCGACCGATTTTGGGCAACTGACTATGGCCAAGCTATTAGCGATATAAACCAAACCCTAACCTATGACTTACAAGCAGCCATGGCCTGCTTACCCACGCAAGGTAAAATACTGCATATCGAAAACGACAGACTAATCATCAACTTGGGTAAGGCGCATGGGCTTGAGCAAGGGCAAATTTTAAATATAGCCCATCATAATTACCTAACGGATGCACAGGGTAATAAGCTTCCGCACAAAATCACCACACTTAACCAGGTAAAAGTGACTCAGCTTTATCAGCAATCAGCGGTTGCCATGAGTATAGATAAGCAACCACTACCTAACATTCAAATTAACGATATTGTTGAATTAGCTGCTAGCGAGTAAATGAGCTTGTAGGCCTTGATGAGCATTTAGCCAACTAGCTAATTGCTCAACACCAGCTATATGTGGGTAGTGCTTACGAGTTGCAATGACAACTTGGCGTTGCTGATTAGGTGTTATAGCTAAGTACTTCACTCCTTCACGTGGTGTACATGCAAGCTTAGGAACAAAGGTTACCCCATCATCCATTGCTACCAAGGCGAGTAAGGTTTCAATACTGTTACCTTTATATTGGTTCGAGACTTCAACCCCAGCTGAAAAACAAAATTGCTCTGCTTGCTCTTTAAAGCAATGCCCTTCGTTTAACATTAATAAGTCACATTCATGTAATTGAGCTAAGGCAACTTCGATATGTTTTGCTAAAGCGTGTTGCTCAGAAACCGCAACTAAGAAGTCTTCTTTATA
Organism: Pseudoalteromonas sp. CO109Y; assembly: GCF_004208935.1. Classification (NCBI taxonomy): domain Bacteria; kingdom Pseudomonadati; phylum Pseudomonadota; class Gammaproteobacteria; order Alteromonadales; family Pseudoalteromonadaceae; genus Pseudoalteromonas; species Pseudoalteromonas sp. CO109Y. The sequence continues at coordinate 98,445 of NZ_SGPD01000017.1, read as the reverse complement.
AAGCGGTGACACATGATAAGGCGCTAAATCAGCCACATCAGCAACAATTGCAATATCAATCTCACCATTATCAAGGGCCACCAGCGTTTGCGCTGTTTGCATTTCTATAAATGAAAACTGGGTTTCACTAAAGGCCTGCTTCATAGAAGTTAAAAGTGTTGGCAGTAAATAAGGTGCAATGGTAGGAATAATACCGACATTGATTTTACCCTTTAGTGGGTCATGTGAGCTGGCGGCTATTTCTTTAAGCACTTGGGTTTGATCTAGGATCAGTGTGATCTGTTTAAGAAGTTGTTCACCTTGCACAGTCAACGTGACCTGCTTTGTTGAACGGTCAAAAATAACAACCCCCAGCTCTTGTTCAAGCTTTTTAACTTGCCCGCTTAATGTCGGTTGGCTGACATAGCAAGCATCAGCTGCTTTTCTGAAGTGCTTGTATTGCGCAACCGCTTTTACGTATTCAAAGTCTTTTAAATTCATATCACACCACCAATAGCTTTTACCTATCACACTAATACAAACAAACGATTGGAGCTATCATAAATTAAATCGCATAATGGCACTCAACAAATCAAGAGGAATCAAAACAATGTTAAACAATATCGAAGGCCAAAAAGTACCAAACGTTACATTCGCAACACGTGTAGACGAGCAGTGGAAATCAATGACCACTGACGAAATTTTTAAAGGTAAAACAGTTGTGCTATTTGCATTACCAGGTGCATTTACACCAACATGTTCATCAACTCACTTGCCACGTTATAACGAGCTTGCGGCTGTATTTAAACAAAACGGTGTTGATGACATTGTATGTATTTCTGTAAACGATACCTTCGTAATGAATGCATGGGCACAAAACCAAGAAGCGCAAAATATCACTTTATTGCCAGACGGCAACGGCGAATTTACCGACGGCATGGGTATGCTAGTCGATAAAAACGACTTAGGTTTTGGTAAGCGCAGTTGGCGTTATTCTATGCTGGTAAAAGACGGCGTTATCGAAAAAATGTTTATCGAGCCACAAAAGCCTGGCGACCCGTTTGAAGTATCTGATGCAGATACCATGCTTGAGTACATTAACCCAGCACAGGTAAAACCAGAATCAGTGAGCATTATCACCAAGCCTAATTGCCCGTTCTGTACAAAAGCTAAAGCGTTACTAGAGGCGAAAGGTTATGTGTACGAAGAAATCGTATTAGGTCAACACGCTTCACTAACTAGTTTAAAAGCGATTTCTGGTCGTGAGACAGTGCCGCAAGTATTCATAGGCGGTGAGCACATTGGTGGCTCTGACGATTTAGAAAAACACTTTGCATAACTTTCAAGTTGGGGCTGCTAATTGCAGCCCTTTATTATTTTAAAACCACAACACATTGATTAAATTATAAATTACACAACTGGTCTGCTCTCGCCATCACCCGTATTTATATTCAAAATACCAACATCTTAGTTACCAATTTGTTACATAAAGCAAAGAATGAATCTAAAATGTCTGCAGCTACATTTACTTAAACCGTAACGAAATTAAGATGATTTAATTGGAATATACAATGAAAAAACTAACACAAGGATTGCTCCTTTCCTTGCTATGTTTCGGTGGCCAAGCTCATGCTGCGTCAACTGGTACTATCGATTTACTCACCCACCCTGTTGGCATTATCTGCCTTGTTATATTTATCTTTGCTTATGTGCTCGTCATACTCGAAGAAAAAATTCACTTACGCAAATCAAAACCCGTATTGGTTGCAGCCGGGATTATTTGGACCCTTATTGCTTGGCAGTACAGTGCACAAAACTTATCTGATCTTAGCACCGACGCATTTCGTCACGCCTTGTTAGAATTTTCGGAGTTAATGCTATTTTTGCTCGTTGCGATGACCTATATCAACGCCCTAGAAGAGCGTCGTTTATTTGATGGCCTAAGAAGCTGGCTGGTTGCGAGGGGCTTTAGCTACAAACAATTATTTTGGATAAGCGGTGTACTGGCATTTTGTATTTCACCTGTAGCCGATAACTTAACTACCGCCCTACTTTTATGTGCAGTGGTAATGAAGGTAGCAGCAAATGATAACCGCTTCATTGCTATGTCGTGCGTCAATATTGTAATAGCCGCAAATGCCGGTGGCGCATTCAGCCCATTTGGTGACATCACGACACTGATGGTTTGGCAAGCAGATGTTGTTGCCTTTACCGAGTTTTTTGTTTTATTCCTACCAGCTTTAGTCAGCTATATTATTCCTGCATTTGTTATGTCTTTATTTATCAATAACCGTCATCCGGATACGGCCGATGAAGATATTGAACTTAAACGCGGTGCGCTTCGCATATTGTGCTTATTCTTACTGACAATACTCACCGCGGTGGTGCTAAAAACCGCCTTTGGTTTACCACCGGTTGTGGGCATGATGATGGGTCTTGGCTATTTACAGTTTTTTGGTTACTTCTTACGCGTGACACTCCCCGGCTCTCTTGCCAGAAAGCGTGCGATGGCAGAGCGCGAAGGTGATAAAGAACGCTTATCTCGCTTAGGTAATGTTGTTCCTTTTGATGTATTTAGCCGTGTATCGAGAGCCGAGTGGGACACGCTCTTGTTCTTCTATGGCATCGTTATTTGTGTTGGCGGCTTAGGGTTTATCGGCTACTTAGCTCTGCTTTCTGACTTACTTTATAACAACTGGTCTGCTACCGGTGCGAACATTATTCTTGGTTTAATGTCAGCGGTAGTCGATAACATTCCAGTGATGTTTGCAGTATTACAAATGATGCCTGATATGTCGCACGGTCAATGGCTGCTTATTACGCTAACAGCAGGAATTGGTGGCAGCCTGTTATCAATTGGCTCTGCGGCAGGAGTTGCACTAATGGGTCAAGCGCGAGGGATATACACCTTTAATAGCCACTTAAAATGGTCGCCGGTCATTTTACTAGGTTACTTTGCTGGTGTTTTAACTCATTTATACCTCAATACAGCCTACTTCGGCTAAGACTTAATAAAGTAAAAACCCTTATCACTTTAAGGGTTTTTACTTTAAAGATTCCACAATGAGCAGTTTATAAACAGACATGTCGTAATAAGCTGTGTTTTTGTCGTAAAAAGTCAAGATTAAGGCAGGCGCTTTACTTTAGTCTAATAATTCACAATTAAGGTGAATTGAGGACACATATATGAGCCAAATGAATTCTGTTGCCATGCAAAATGGCAAGCTGCATGTAAAACAAATTGATATCCCTACACCTGGACCCGGCCAAGTACTGGTAAAAAGCCTAGCTTGCGGCATTTGCGGTTCTGATATTCATATAACCCGCCACACCAGCGATGTATTCGATATCTATAAAAACCTTGGCATCATGGCTAAAGATGCAGGCGATGACCAAGAAGTATTATTAGGCCATGAGTACGCGGCAGAAATTGTTAGCTACGGTCCAAATACTAAAGGCGAATTAGCGAAAGGCACCCGTGTAACCTCAGTGCCAATTTTACTTTCTGCGGGCGGCGCTGGCGTAGGTGTAACCCCTGGGCTATATGGTGCCTATTCTGAGTACTTTATTGTTGATGAAGCCTTGCTATTACCTATTCCTGATGCTGTTCCATCAGAAGCAGCAGCCATTACAGAGCCACTTGCTGTTGGCCTGCACGCAGTGAACCGCGCACAAATGAATAATGATGATGTAGCTATTGTGGTTGGCTGTGGCCCAATTGGCCTTGCCGCGATTGCCGCGTTAAAGCTTCAAGGCGTAAAACACATCATTGCCTCTGATCCACAAGAGAGCAAAAAACAAATTGCCCTTGAATTTGGTGCCACAGAATATGTTAACCCTATGGCGGATGATGAAGTTGCTACGGCCACAGCACTTGCGGGTAACAACAAGGTCGTTATTTTTGAATGTGCCGGTGTAAGCCGCTTATTGAACGACTACATTTTGCGTGCACCAGCAAAAGCAAAAATCATTGTAACAGGTGTACATACCGCGCCACTAAATGTTAACTTTGCCTATGCCACAGTGAAAGAGTTAGACCTTATTTTCTCTTATTACTACCAGCCAGAAGAGTTTGCACAATCACTTGAGAACATCGCGTCAGGCAAAATTGCATGGCAAAAAATGCGTACTGGTAAAGTCGGCATAGACGGCGTACAAGGTGCATTTGATACCTTATTTAAACCAAACGACCATATCAAAATCATCATTGAACCATGGCGCACAGGCGAGCTTGAAAAAGTAACGGGTTAATTTAATTAGGGGTTGCAGAGGTAACTTGGTAGCCCCTACAACTACCGAATCTATAAATTAAATGGCTGTTTAACAAAAGATAAAAGCAAAATAAATTGATGAAATGTAAATAACCACGTAACTAAAACTTCATCTATGGCCTATAACCCTAATTCGATGTTAAGAAACCTGAAAATCAAACTGCGCATTAATTGCGCATTTAATCGTATACAGCAGTGTCGACTGCGCAAACTCTTCAAAACCTTATCTTATTAACTTCCAAGCCAATCAATATGTAGTTATGTTTTTTACCTGCCAGAAAATTTAACAATTTTTAACTCTGAAACAGTTTCTGAATTATTAAATGAAAACTTAACCAGAGGCGAAAACTGTAAGAATCGACAGTATTGACGAGTAAATAGCCAGCACTGATAATGAAACTCTGTGATGGTGAACCACTTAACGGCAATTGAGGCCGGACAAGTCGTACCAAAACAGAATTAGATATGGTTGCCTAAAGTAAAATACTTGGCAACCGATCTTCTCATTTGAAATGACAAATTCCCCTTCAGTGGTGAGCCAATTAACGGCAATTGTGGCCGAATGAGTCGTACCACTGAAAGTTTCTACAAACTACTCATCCGCACTTACCAGAAAAAATATCCAGTCCAATTAGAAGGAATTCGCTATTAGAACAAGCGCGTTTTGTTGCTGATAATAGCGACTGGCAAGCTTACACTCTAGCTATGGGCGGTTTAAATACTAAAAGTAAGGATAGACCTATAAAGCTTCATTACGATGTTAACGTGAATGAAGAGACAGGTGAATGCTCACAAAGCTATTACGATGGTGAGCTAATCCAAAAAATAAAAGGTCTTTGGTTCGCGGGTAAAACCTTTGTTACTCGCTTCTACCAATGGCGTTTAGAAAAAGCATAACAACATTACTTTAAATAGCTAAAGCCCAACTATGAGCTTTAGCTACCAAGTCATACTTAAAGCATTGGATTGATGCTTTTCAGAAGACCTAAAGCTATAAAACGAGCTTTTAGTAGTTCAAATCCTCTACCAAACTTCAAAAATAACCTTTAGCTACCTACTTGCCAGAATGGCAAGAAAGCTCTTACTTGGAGTTCTGTAAATAACTGTACTAATTAATTATAATTTATGTAGTAAAACAAGTTTAAAACATTGAGCCTAATTGACTTAATGTGATTCATGTGCAAAAAATCATAAAAGTTACGAATAAAGGAAAGAGTTAATGCATGATTATAAGTTTCACACATTAAGCCCTAGAGATTTTGAATATCTCTCAAATGATTTAGTAGGCGCCAAGCTAAAGGTGGATGTGAGAAGCTTTGCGACAGGAAGAGATAAAGGAATTGATGGTTGGCTTATTGATAAAAATCAATTAACTGTAGTTCAGTCTAAGCACTGGGAAAACACTAAAAACTCAGTATTGATCTCTAGACTAAGAAATGATGAACTACCAAAAATAAAAAAGCTAAAACCTAAGCGTTATATCTTATCTGTTTCAAATGATTTAACGGTTGATCAAGTAAAGCAACTAATAAATGATTTTAAACCATATTTGAAAGAGGATGATTTACTTGATAGGGGCAAGATAAACAAATTAATTTCTGAAAACCCTTCCATAGAAGCAAACCACTATAAACTTTGGTTTAGTAGTACTAACATACTTAATGAAATGATTAATTCCGACCTACACAATCAGACACAGTTTGAATTGGAGGAAATAAAAAAGTCAATTAAAACATACGTTAGAACCAGCAATTACTATAGTTCAAAAAACAAACTAGATCAGAACAACTGTATAATAATTACAGGTGCACCTGGTGTAGGAAAAACCACATTATCGAGGGTTTTAGTTCATGAACTAATTGTTGAAGAAGAAAAAAGAAATAAATGCAACTATGAATTTATATACATTGATTGTATTAATGACTTTAACAGAGCATACAAAAGCAAACTAAAGCAAATATTTTTATTCGATGACTTTTTAGGAAGAAATTACCTATCTGAGGTAAGAAACAGTGACGATAGAAAATTAAAAGAAATCATCGATAGGATAAGAAAATCAGCAAACAAAAAGCTGATCCTAACGTCTAGAGTATCTATTTTAAATCAGGCTAAAAATATTTCAGATGACTATGACAGCTCAACGTTCATTTCAAATGAAGAATTAATTGACGTTTCAGATCTATCAAGAATAGAAAAAGCAAAAATACTTAGCTCATACTTCTTCAATACAATGAGTACTATAAAAGAAATTGGTGAGTGTACAATTGAAATTGAAGATTTCACAAATCAAGATTTTTATTTGAAAATTATTGATCACAGAAATTATAACCCTAGACTTATCGAACACATATTAAACAAAGATAATTTCAACGCTTCCAAACACACATCTTTTAAAAATTTTTCTTTAGCCGCCTTAAACAACCCATCTAAAGTTTGGGAAAAACCAATAAAAAACAATTTAAATGATATACAAAGAGAGATTCTATATTCGGTTATATTTACTAAAGAAAGAACAAACCAAGAAAAAATTTACGATCTAACTTTAAAAAATAACAATATAAAATCACAGGAATTCTTCGACTCATTAAAAGTTATGAATGAATCCTTTATAAGCATTTCAATAGACTCATATAATTGCAATAGATACATAAAACTACTTAATCCATCAATAGCAGACTTCCTGATCCCTAAACTAATTAACGAGTAACCATCAGAACTCGCTAGTTTAATTGTAAGTATGGGTAGCTTACTTGACATATACACGCTCCCAAACAATATGGAATTAAAGAGAGAGAAAAATAAGTATATAAACAAACATTTATTTTTTAAAAAACTAGTAGAGAACTTAAAAGATAAAATAAAGTTTGATAAAGAGACCATAACACTAAGCATTTATGCGCTGAAGAATGCTAACAGTGAAAAAAATAATTGTTCTGAAAGCCTACTGCTTGACAAGATAATAGAGAATACAAGCACAATAACCCAATACAAGCAAATAAGCGAAATACTTGAAATAACTAAAAAATTTAAACACTCAAAAGAATTTGATTTTGAAAAGTTGAGTAAAGAACATCTAGATTTATTAGATGACCATGATGAACTTGCTGATTTTTCATTCTTCTACAACTCAAATACAACAGATTGGCATTTAGATAAAGAAATTGAATACAAGGCTATAGAATACTGGAGTAGTAACCTCGAAGAAAAGTTAAAGTCAGAAATAAGTTCAGATGACTTTATTAATGATGACATCATTGATCATTACAATCAGTTTGATGAAGTTGATGAAGAAAGCGTAACTGAAGAAATATATGATGAAGTAGAAAAAATTGTTTTAGATATTTGTAATGAATACGACATCAATATACATGAAGATGACATCTTATCATGTTTTGATATTGACAGTTATTCTGAAAGCTTAATAGATGAAATCCTTAACACTCTTGAAAATACTGTAAAACATGAGATTGATGAAAATCAAGGCACACTTGATTTGGAGTTTGAGGATGAAGATGAAGATATAGATGATGAAGATATAGATGATGAAGATATAGATGATGAAGATAGCGAAGATGATGAGATTAGGAACCTATTTTATTAAAGATGAAATTTAAAAATCGCTACAAATATGCTACACCAAAATAAAAAACGACAGGCAACAACCAGTAAACTATTGATTTAATTGGTAGCCCCTACAGGAATCGAACCTGTAACTGCCCCTTAGGAGGGGGCCGTTATATCCATTTAACTAAGAGGCCACTCAAAAGCTGAGGTAAAGCTTACAGCTTACAGAAAATTATAACGGTCTAAGGCTTTGGTAATCAAGAGAATAAACCAATCGACTTGTTAGTAAGCCGATTGGCAAAGTAATGTGGTTAGTTAACGCTAGCCGTTGCTGATTTGATTGACTCATTTTTTAGCACAAAATAAGGGATCACTTTTTGTGCGCTGGCAATAACCAGCTTTGAGTTTAAATTAATTACTCGAGCATTCACTTCAACACCTTTTGGGCGGTATATCAGCGTGCCTGTAAGTACATGGCTCGCGATGCGACGCTCGGCTAACTCTTCTACATCTCGCGACATCACAAAATCACCACGTGAGGTCACACTAATGATATCCATCGCTTTAAAATCAACAACGCCAAAGCCAAATTTTTGCAGCTGGTGCATCATTGTTTCAGAGAGTTGATTACCAAGTTGAGAGCTATTTTTTAGGCTCGCATCTAAATCAACAAAGCTAGTTATGGCTATTCCTAACTCGCTTTCTTGTTGCATGGTATCCACTAACTCAAGGGCCATTTGCTCGACATAATTAACAACGGTTTTATGATGTTGATAAGGCACAAATAAACGATGGTTAGCGTTATCCTGCTGCATATCATTTTGTTCAAGCGCTTGTAGCATAGCAACGTAATCGACTTGAGTATTTGCTGATGCAGGTACATTTTGAGCTGTATTTTGCGGCTCTGCTGATTGCTCTGGCAGCAATTGGCAGCCAGATAGTGCGAGCGTTAACGATGCTAAGATAAAACCTTTCATAGCTTACTCACTTGCTTGTTTTAGTGTAATACCATCACTGCGGTTGGTACTATCAAGGGCATCAACCACTGATTGCGGGATAAAACCTTGCGCTGACCCTACAACTGCTTTGCTTGCTAAACCAACAATGCGGGCATTAACGAGCACACCACTTTGATGATTAACCAAAGTACCTGCCAATACATAATTGAAGTTTTGGTCTTGGCTAAGCTCTAAATAATCACGACTGAAAACATAATCACCAGTTGGCGTGACACGCATATAATCCGTGGTTTTAAAATCAATGACAGGCACACCAAACGCATGAAGTTCATGAATGAAGCTTTCGGCAATTTGATTACCCAGCAAATTTGTTGAGTTGTAATCTGCATCAAGGTATATGAAGCTTGAAACAGCAACCGGCGTGCTATCACTAACATATTGCAAGTTTTCAACAAGATCCTGCATGATGCCACGTACATAGTGATTGATATTTTTACGAGTTGGGGCTGCTGTAAAAGTGCTGTTATTCATTACCGCCTGATTGGTTTGAAACACACTGTCATTACTATGCGGCGCGGCAACTTCTCTTTGCGCAGCTAACTGAGGATCATTTTCGTGTTGTGTTGCATCACCAGTTAACATTGACGAGCAACCAAAGCCAAACGGCAAACATAAAGTTAAAATTAAACGTTTCATTAAATGAGTTCCTCTTAATATTCGCTTCGATACAACTGGCCATCACGTTGCTGAACTTTTTCAGCGCCCCACATCACATTGATAGGGATCTCGGTGCTTGCTGCTGATACTATTCGCAGATCTTTGGTATTCACTAATCGGGCATTTACTATGTAGGCATGTTGTTGCCGCGTCAGTGTGCCGGTAATAACAAAGTCAATATTCTGACGTTGACGTAAGGTATTTACATCACGACTAAGTACACTATCGGCCGATTGCTGCAAATTTAAAGTATTTTCTAATCGATACTCAATGGTATGAAAACCAAGCTGAGTAAATTGCGTTAATAAACTTTCTTGAATTTGCTGACTCAAGCCACTGCCCTGATCTTCAGCTAAATCAGTACCTAAGCCATCAGCCATATAAAAACTGGTCACAGCAATACGTGCATTGCCTTTGTAAGGGCCTTGAATACGGCTCAGCTGACTACTTAAATCAGCAACGTATTGATGCACCGTATAAGGTGCCATCGGCGATTTTGGGGTTTCTCTAGGGGGCGTTTTTTGTGGCTCTTCAGTTAAGCTACAACCCACCAACACTAAAAAAACTGAATAAAATAACAGGCGCATAATTGCCATCCTCACTAAACTTAGTAAGTACAAAGCAATAATTATGCCTAAGTATTATTGTTGATGGGATAAATCAAGCGGATTCTGTACATAATGTGATACCAAGCATGCCACCCCGACTGATGCTAACTTTTTACAATCATTAGCTGCTTGCTGCTTTTGTTGATATGCACCAATTTTCAAACGATGAAAAGTGCTGCCATTCACTGTTACTGACTCTACATTAGCAATAAACTGGCCATTAAATAGCGCCGGCGCTTGTTTTTTAATTTCAGCAAGGCGAGCTGTTAGTCGAGGTAATTCTGTTACGGAAGCAAGTTGTAGTGCAAATTTGGCTGTAGGCTCAGCTATAAACTGAGGTGCGGTTACAGATGACTTTTTAGTCTTTTCAGGCTCAGTTTGCTGCGCATTTAGCAAAGTAAGTTGTTCAGTGAGTAAGGTTAATTCACTTTCTATTGTCAGCAAGCGCTCAAGCTCTGGCTTCATCGCTTGGAATTGTTGATGCGACTGCCTCAGCTCTATAAGCTCTTGCTGGCTAATTTTTACTAAGTTTTCTTCACTCACTTGTGGCTCTGACATGCTTTGGCAACCAATGATAGGAGTAACCAGTAAGACTAACCATACTTTCTTCAGATTTTGAAAAGTAGTAAAAACCATAATTTGCTCCTTGCTAGTGTTGAACATGCTGTTCTGTTACATGGCATTTAATTGCTTGTGATATTAGCTGCACACATTGCTGCTCAAGCTCGTTTGCATACTGTGGGTCAAAGCCTATCGCAAGCGTGTAGTGTGCATTTGCTTTATCGTGTATATAAAAAGCGTTATGTAACCCTTGCTGTAACAAACGCTGTTTCACCAATGAGTAATACACCTTTAAAATTTTCAGTGAATTAAACTTGCCAATACTCGCTATATATCCTTGGCGCTTTTCGAGTGGTCGCAAAGTAATATCAACCCCCACCAGCACATCACCTTTAGGCGATAATTGTATTTTGTGTGTTTGAGCACTGGTCAGTGATTTTTGCTCTTGGTATTGCTTATCAACAACCGCTTTATACTTACCGGGTTTAATATCAGTAAACAAGTAATAGCCATCATAAGCCGCTTGCGTAGTAGCTACATCATTACCTTGTTCATCCACTAAAGTAATTTGGGCATAAGGTTGAACATTAGAGCCTTGCTCTGTTTGCTGATAAACAGTACCTTCTATTTCGCTGGCATTATTTACTGGGTAATCCATGTACTCAACAAAACCTGCTCGTGGTGTTATGGAGAAACCATCGTGGGCGGGGATCATAAAAGGGTCAGAAAAACTGTCACGATCTAGCACTATATCTGTTGTGCGATTAGCTGGCATAGCTGAAAGAATCGCAATACCTTGTTCATCGGTAATAGCTTGGCGATAATTTTGTAAGCCTTTTACTTTAACACCCGCCAAGCCTTTTTCATTGTAGTCTTTAAGGCCATTATCATTTTCATCTAAAAACACATTAACCATCAAACTACCAGTATTGGTCAATGTTCGATTACTCATAAATGGCTGATTATATTGACTATCAAAACCAAAACTAAATCGACTATTTAAGCGAATTTGCCATTGATCATTGCTGTCGTAATTAACATTACTGCTTAAGTTAATCCTGTCATTTTGCCACGTTAATCCTAATTCGGCAGACTGAACATCGTAATCTAGAGAATCCCTTAAAGTTAGTTCTGTTTGTAAGCTTGGGCCTAAACTTCTGCTAAACTCAGCTTCATAACTCACTATTTCACTAACCGGAGAGAGTCGATAATTAACCCCAAATCGACTATACACTCTACCTAGGCGTGTTTGTAAACGCGTCGTACCATCAACACTTTCTTGCCCAACACTTAAGTCTTGCCACTGCAATAAATTATTTATAGAGACGTTTGCATAGCTGTAATTTAAACGGTTATAAATTTGCTTTAAATCACCACTTTGTGCATGTTGAATCAGAAAGTTGTTCTGATAATTAAGCCGCCCAAAATCATTTTTCATCAGCTCACCAGACATATCAAACTGATAGCTTTTCAGCGTTATATCTCGACCATTCTGATTATCAGTACGGTTCGTTGCGCTGAATAGCAAAGACTGATCAGCCAATTTAGTTCTTGTAGTTAATTCAAATTCTCTTTGTTGTTGATTGTTTTCTTCATATTCCAGATTAACCAAAAACCTGTCTAACAAGCTAAGGTTCGTTCCTAGAGCAACATGATATAGCTCATCTTGCTCTCGTTTTTGCGCCATGAAGCCTGAATACATGGCAATGTTATCACTCACACCATATTGGTATCGCCCTGCAGCAACCCAGCCCTTGTTGGCACTGTAGTTACTGCTGCCAAGTAACTGCTCACCTTGCTCTGAAACAGATAGCTCATAAACAGCTTCCCCTTGCTCAAGCTGCGTGCCATCAATGTAGTAATATTCAGTTTTTCGCTCTACTTGTCCTTGTGGGCCATAAAAGATCAACTCAAAGCTGTTTTCACCAAACAGTAAATCAATATCAGCAAAAACATAGCGACCATCAGTCAAGCTCAGCTGCTGATCAATTAAAATGCCATTACGATATAATTCAACATCCCAACCTGGCTGTACTGCACCAGTTAGATTCACCCGATTATTATCAATAGCTTGCCCTAGTTGATAATTCGAAATTTTAACCCCGCGACCGTATTGGTTGTTATAACGGCTGCCAACTTGCGTAGCTGTGACATCACCTACTTCAATAAGACTTGCAGCAAGTGGACCTAACAATTGATTATTCACATCTTGCTTAGAGAAAGTTAACCTTGAGTTATTCAATAAATCACTTTCACGACCCGATAAAAAGTATTCCATCGTTAAATATGCAAAATCTTGCGAGCCAAGTAATGAGTAACTTGCCTGACTGCCATCATTATCTTGGGTGTAATTCAATTGTAAGTCAGCCACAGGGACAGATAAGGCCTGATATGGGCTTGGTTTCCAAGGTAAGGTTGCTTGTTTTTGAGTACTATAGCTTTGCAGTTGTTTTTTATGACGCTGCGCTTGGGCGACAACCGGATAAACAGACTCAGTTTCAATATGTAGCTCTAAGCTTGCGTAGTCAGAGCGGTGCTTAAATTCTAAAGCCTCTGCAAGTACTGCTGCCTCAATATAAATATCATCGTCAACACTAATTTGTTGCTCAGTAAGCTGCCACTTTTTGTTATCTGTAATCAGCTCTTTTTGAGCTGTTAATTGAAAGGTTTTATTAGCGTTGATGAACCAACCTTCTGCACTCTCGGCTGATAAATCGACATTGATTGCTAATTGTAAGATATCAACTAGCCCTGAAAGCCCCAGCAATATGTCTTGATCAGACTTAAGGGCAAAAATCTCACCGAGGTAATTTTCATTTAAATAAATTGAAAATAGCAAAAACTCCCCAGTCGCAATTCGCTGCTGGGTGTCTAAGGTGTCTGCAGAATGATTGACAGCAGGTGTATGCTTTGATTGTGGAGCATGAAGCTGTTCGCCATTTAGCTTAGCCTTTATGGCATTGAGTCTAGCTAGTACATCCTCTGTACTCACAGTCGAATTAGCAAAGCTAATAGGGTTTAATAGCATAAGCCCTAACGCAAATAAGCGATTCATAAGTTTTTTCGCATTAATCCCTAATGTCGAATAGCAAATGAATATGAGTCAAAAACTATACCTTCATACTCATCAGCACCTTCATATTTAATCTCAATAGGCCCTTTCTTCGGTAGTTTTTTATCGGTAAATAGAGCTAGGTAAGCTGTTGTTTCATTGACTTCAGGGTACAAACTCAAGTTACCAATTTCAGCGATTTTCTCTTGTTTACCCGCTGTATTAGTTGCATACGCACTGAGCCTCCCATAACTACTAAAGCCTTGGCTTTCGGTTAACTTAACTGCAAGACTAAGTTTTTTATTAATAGAGTCTTCAACCAGCTTAACGTCCCTAATTTTAACATTCGGTTGTTCGCCTTGCTCACGATATACAACTGGAATACTAAAACTCATTATCATGTTCACTTTAATACCTGGTTTAGTGCTTTTCACTTCATTGGGTAATGCTTGAAACAATAAGTGAGAACGATACTCCCCTTTAGCCAAATTCTTAGGCTTTCTAATTGCTATTTTAATCGTTTGCCTTTCGCCCGGTGCTAAGCGAATTTGCTTTGGGGATAAACGCGTCATTGGTGAAAGGCTCCTTGCTACAGGCTCACTCAATGTTTGGTAACCACCTGCGGGGAGCGCTAATTTTTCGCTCCATACCACGCGATATGTTCTATATTCATCTGAGCTATTAATGACGGTGACTTTTGCGCTACGTTGGCGCTCATCAAATGAAACCCGCGTTGGTGAAATAAGTAAATTTGCTGTTGCATATTGACTGAATAAAACAAAAAAGAGTCCACATAAAAGACGTTTTGCGAACATATCTATCCTTAGTAATCGACCGATATTTCTAAATAAGTTGAAGAAGAGTAATGACCATCTGCGTATGCTTTAGCGCTACGATCTGTTGTTAAAATACCGCCAATAAATACTTTTGCCTCACCAAACTCATTGGTGATCACATATTTAGGAAAACCATTAAGGCGCACAGAAAACTCAGCACTCGTGTTGCCATCTACATCATGTATTAAGTCAACTGGAGCAACTAGATTCATAGTTAGTTGGGTTCTGGCAGGAAAGTCAGTAAGTAATAATTCTGCTGGGTGGCCATTTTCAAGTACATAAACTGAGCCCTGAGTATTGATACTGCCATCATCTTTGACAATTACAGAGCTGGTATTTGTATTAGCTAAAATAACAAGAGTGCCAAAATCAAGCGCTTGTTGCTCTGTGCTCGCTGCTTGTAGAGGCAAAGAGAAAACAGAAAATAGCACAGTGGCTAATAGCAAAAAGCGCATAAAAATTACCTAAAATAATTAATAAGCGACTTCGATTTGAAAAGTCCCCGCATAAACACCATCAGCATATGGCTTTGTGGTAGTACGATCTGATGTATCTAAGCTTGCGCCAATATTGAATGACACAGTACCGTCTTGCGCAACCTGTAAGTTAGGTGTACCAGAATTGTAGTTCGCATTTGCGTTTGGCCCGCTAGTAATAACGAATAACCAATTACCAATTTCAAAGTCAGGACGGTCAGTATCTTGTCCATCTTCAAATTCTAACTGAGTCTGAGTAGGCTCAGTAATCGATAAAATAGCATTTGGAACAGCTTCAGACACAGTAAACGCCGCAGGCTCGCCATCTTCAATGACAGCAAATAAAGCGTTTTCTGTATTATTGCTACTTACTGAAATTGGACTAGCATTTGGAGTCGCATTAACTGTAAGCCTTGCTCGATCGGTTCCAGATGGGTCTGCAACAGCACGAATAGTCCCAAAATTAAGGTCACTATCTTTGGTCAAAACAACAGTGTTTTGAACTGTAACTTCAGCACGAAAAGTTTCAGTAGCAGAAAAGGCAGTTGATGAGGCGAAAATAACACTAAGAGAAAGTAAAGAAAGAGGTAATTTCATATTAAGTCCTTATAATTAAATGGCTAAGCCATTTTTCTGTATCTTAAGCTTTATCGACCTCTAGAACAAATACTTTAAGATTAATTACCTAATTTTTAAGAGGAAAGATGCTTAAAGCATCTCTCCAATAAATGGTGCCGTCACACAGGTTTGCCCCATTCTTTTGGCTATCTCACAAAATGCAGTAGCCTGAGTATAATTTGCAAATGGACCGGCCCTTAACCCATACACGGTTACGCCTTTTTGCTCTCGTGTTTTAAAACGAAAATCAAGGCCATTTAAAACAGCAGGATAATCACGTTTGAGCTTTAAGACCTGATAACTAACTTTTTTCGGCGTTAAATATAAACCTAATTGCACACCCGCTTCAGCCGCTTTGTTTGCTGCAATAATCGCCTCAAGTGAGTCTGTGGATGATGTTTGCTGTACTTGCGTTTGTTCGCTTTGATGAATAATCACATCATTTTGTGGCTCAAATTGTGATGGTTGTGCGGTTAAATCGCTATTGGCTGAAAGCACTTCGATTAACAACGCAAGGTCTTTTTCCATCAACGCAAGACGTTCAATACTAGGTTGTTTATTTTGCCACTCGGCAGCAAATTGCTGTACTTGCTGCTCAGTGTAAGCTGGCTGGGCTTGCTCTTGGCTCATCATACATGCTGTTAGAGCAGTTAAGCTGATGGTTATCAGTAGATATTTAGAAAAAATAGAAAAATGCATGGTGACGTCAATTCTAAAAAACAGACTTAAATCTTAGCAATAAAAATGCCACCTTTAGAGTGAATATTTGACGCTAAAAATAAATTCGGTTGTCAGTGTAGTTACTTACCCAGCAATCAATGCCTTGTCGTTTAATCGCTTCACAATCAGCTTTCGCGTTTTTCAAATACTTATAGCCACCAAACTTAAGTCGATAGTAGGTATGCTCATTTACATCAGCGACTTCAACATTAAGTATCGGCTTTCCTTGAAAAATACTGGGTGCTCGTTTAGCCATTTTCTTTAATGTATAAGCAAGACCTTGTTCCGTATTAACAGACGCTAATTGCAAAGCAAATGCATAGTCAGGTTTAACAGAGTCTTTAGAGTCGCTTGATAGTGCTTGAGAAGTATCAGCCTGTTCTAGCACTGTACTGACAGGTTCACTTTGGGTTTGCGCCAACAAAAATGAGTTTTGCATTAGCGTTACATCACTAAGGTACTGAACAACATTGAAAACAGGAAGCTTGTTAAAAGAGATATCAGGAAATGCCTTATTACTGCAACCAGACACAGTCAATAACACCAACAGGTATATACTGTAACGCAAAGGTTTTGAGCAATATTTCATAAGTAGGATTCTTAAACGTACCATTAAAAATTTGCTTCTTTTTAAAGAAGTCTATCTGTTAGCACTTACCTATACAAAAACCATAAAAGTGATTTACGACATTGCATAAGAAAACTCTAACACATTATTTGTTATTATAATATTTTCAGTACAGTGCTTAACTAACTGCAATAAAAACTTAATGACACCCTAATACTTAAGTTTTCATATTAGACAACCTAAAGCAATAAAAATCCGTCTTTACATAGGTATTTTTATAAGTATAGCTGAGTTTAACTATCCTACAGGGGTAAATAAGCATCTCACTGATCTTTAATCTTAACAATGCGTTAAGACTTAGGTATATCAGAAAAATCCTTTATTGGGTAATAATCGACAATTGGGAGGAACATGTAAATAACAAAAAAGTGCCATATAGACACTTTTTTTACATAATTTTCAATTAGGTAATTTGAATTGCTTATTTAACCAGCGACTTTATGAAGTCTGTAAGCTCACCTTTGAATTCATCACGACGCAGTGCAAACTCAACTATGGCTTTTAAATAACCAATTTTGCTACCGCAATCATGGCTTTTCCCCTTCATTGAGTAAGCATCAACAATCTCTTTTTCCATGAGCATGGCAATGGCATCTGTTAATTGGATTTCATCGCCTGCACCGGCTGGGGTTTTTGCAAGTAATGGCCAAATATTTTTGCTCAATACATAGCGACCCACAACAGCAAGATTTGATGGAGCTTGATCAACTGGAGGCTTTTCAACCATATTTAAAATAGCTGCGCTTTCACCTTGATTGATTTTTACATCACCTAAGTCGACAACACCGAACTTGTCTACTTCGTTTTGCGGCACAGGCTCAACCATGATTTGGCTCTCACCGGTGGTTTCAAAGCGCTGGATCATTTCAGCTAAGTTATCTTTTTTAAGGTCGCTTGCTACATCATCGATGATCACATCCGGTAAGATAACAACAAACGGTTCATCACCTATGATAGGTGCAGCACAGTTAATCGCATGACCAAGACCTTTCGCTTCCCCCTGACGAACATGAATAATTGTTACATCTTTCGGGCAGATTGATTGTACTTCTGCAAGTAACTGACGTTTTACACGCTTTTCAAGCGTTGCTTCTAACTCAAAACTGGTATCAAAGTGGTTTTCAATTGAGTTTTTACTTGAATGCGTTACTAAAACAATTTCTTTAATTCCTGCTGAAATTGCTTCATTCACAACGTACTGAATCAACGGGCGGTCAACAATAGGAAGCATTTCTTTAGGGATTGCTTTTGTTGCAGGTAACATACGCGTGCCAAGACCAGCAACTGGGATCACTGCTTTCATTGATTTCTCCTTAAATTTTATTGTTCTTAAACTGAAAACGGATACTTAATTGCATCGTGACACTGATAACCTACTACTTCAAAATCATCTTTTGTAACCCAGGTTTCAATGTCTTCTAATGATTTAATATTTGGGTTTATTTTTAATTCTGGCGACGCGAATGGCTCACGCTTAAGCTGCACATCACGCATCAACTCAAGTTGGTTTTCATAAATATGCGCATTCGCTATTTTATGATACGCCTTACCCGGTTTATGGCCGGTGATTTGTGCAACTAAAGCAAGTAACACAAAACATTGAATTTGATTAAAGTTCAAACCCAGCGGCACATCGCAGCTACGTTGGTATGATGTTAAGTATAGAGTATCGCCCAACAAAGAAAAGGTGTGCGTGTGCATACAAGGGCGTAAACAGCCTAACTCAAACTCACCTGGGTTATAAAATGTGACGATTTCACCGCGATCATCAATCCCTTTTGATAAGTTATCGATAACTTTTTTAAGTTGATCAAGGTGGCTGCCATCCGGACGTTGCCAACTGCGGCCTTGCACACCATACACTCGACCCATATCATCTTCACCACGGCGATGTGGGTTTTCTAGCCAAGCTTTGTTTTCGTTTGCGTTAGCATTCCAAGTCATACAGCCGATATCACGAAACTGTGCAGCGCTGTCGTAACCACGTAAATAACCAAGTAACTCCGCTATCGCCGCTTTGTAAAAGCTCTTGCGCGTTGTTATTAGCGGAAACTTATTATTTGCCACATCATATTCAAGATCGGCATTAATAACGGTTAAACACTTGGTACCTGTGCGTTTGTTCTCAACCCAGACACCTTCGTCAACAATACGCTGACATAAATCTAAATACTGTTTCATTGATTTGCTCTTGTTATGCTTTGCTTGCCACGCTGTGTTGCGGCTTTTTATAGGCCCATATTAACAAACCAAGGCCACCAATTACCATCGGCAATGACAGTATTTGCCCCATCGAGATAAAGCCTGCGAATAAACCTAAATGAGCATCTGGTTCACGGAAATATTCAACAATAAATCTAAACACGCCATAGCCAAGTAAGAACACCCCAGCAACACTTCCCGCTGGGCGAGGCTTTTTGATAAACCATTGTAATATTAAGAACAGCACCAAACCTTCTAAAAAGGCTTCGTATAATTGTGATGGATGACGAGGCTCTGGGCCACCTGATGGGAAAATAAACGCCCAAGGTACATCAGTCACTCGGCCCCATAACTCGCCATTAATAAAGTTACCAATACGCCCTGCTAACAAACCGAGCGGCACCAGTGGCACCACAAAGTCACCTACCTCAAACAATGATTTTTTACGAGTCCAAGCAAAAATTGCAATGGCTGTAATGACACCCAGGGTGCCTCCATGGAACGACATACCACCTTGGTCAATTCTGAATAAGTACAGTGGGTTTTCAATAAAGTAGCTGAACTGATAAAACAATACATATCCAATACGGCCACCGAGTATTACCCCGAGCATGCCGTAAAATAATAAGTCACTGACTTGTTCTTTTGTCCAACCTGAGTTTGGTTTTTCTGCTTGACGATTAGCAAGCCACATCGCCAAAGCAAAACCAATTAAATACATTAAACCGTACCAACGTACGCTAAGCGGGCCTACCGAAAAAATAACCGGATCGATATCTGGAAATTGAAGAGCCATAAAAATAAAAACCTTTAACTAAACACCATTTTAAGCGCAATTATGACAAGTAATAGCGCGAATACTTTTTTTATTGTTGCCACAGGCAAGTAATGCGTGGCTTTGGCACCTATTGGCGCAATGAGCGACGAGGTAACCACAATCCCGACTAACGCAGGTAAATACACAAATCCGGCAAATCCATCACTGAAAGATGTTAATTGCCACCCGGCAGATACGTAACCCACCGAGCCGAACAGCGCAATGACAATACCACATGCAGCAGCACAACCAATGGCCTTTTTAATATCAACAGAAAAATAATGCAGTAGCGGCACAATAAGCGCCCCGCCACCAATACCAATTAGCCCTGACAGCGCCCCCATTATGGCACATAAAAAGCCAAGAATAGGTCCTGATGGAAGCGGCTTTTCACTGGCTGCTTTTTTTCGTGTCGATAACACCATTCTAAGTGCGATAAACACCACGCTACCGGCAAAAACAAAGCGCAGTAGCTGCTCTGGGATAAAGCTTGCAGCAAAGCCACTGATCAATGCGCCTAGGCCAACACCAGTCATAACCCATGGGGCAATTTCCCAAGGCACGTTAGCATTACGATGATGAGCAAGGGCTGAAGAAGTCGAGGTAAAAATAATGGATGCTAACGAGGTTGCTATCGCGATGACTAATACATGGCTTGGGTCGGCAACATTGAACGATACTAATAACGCACTAAGTACCGGCACGATAATCAAACCGCCACCAATGCCTAATAACCCAGCTAAAAATCCAACCACGCTGCCCAAAATTGCGCAGTACACCATTAAAAGTATTACGTCATGCATAGCACACTCATATATTCAATTTGTTATATACATATACTAAACTAATATATATACCCAAACCACCTCAAGATGCGAGTTTCAGTTGGAATTAAAAGCGATTTAGGCAAGGCATTGATTGCAAGTAATAGTGGTTCTATTGTTAAAATCAATAACGCAGTATAAATCGCTTTTAAACCAACCCTTTGGGCGTTTCACAGGCACTTACTCTCATCGTTGTTACTTCTTAAAAGGGATGGCCATTCTTGCAAAGTAACGCCTTGATATTAAGCACCTGTGAAACGCTGAATTCTACATCTTGAGGTGGCTTGGGTATAAGTGCTTCACAGCACAATTTTCCCTCATGATTGACCTTGGCTTGGGGTGTAAAAAAGCTCACCGAGTTGATGTTCGATCATAAAGTTACGCGTTAACCTAAGTACATGCTTTGCCGTTGGTTGTAATAAACACTCTGCAAGTAACTTTTCCATATCACTGACATTTAATCGCCTAAGCACGAACTTAATTTTACTAATCGAAGCGTAGTTCATGCTCAAGCTTCGATACCCCATCGCAATAAGCAGTAACGCTCCTTCGGGGTCGCCCCCTAACTCACCACACAAGCTAAATGGCAACTCATGTTGCTGACACTCTTGTGCTATTTTTAACAGCACTCTAAGTACACTTGGGTGATAAGGGTTAAATAGCTCAGCAACGCGGGCATTAGAGCGATCAACTGCCAGCATATACTGGGTTAAATCGTTGCTACCTACAGAGCAAAAATCGACTTTTTGCGACCACTCTTCAAGCATAAATACACTTGAAGGTACTTCTAACATCACACCAATTTCAGGGCGCTCAATGGCTTGTTCAGGATATTGTTCACTTAACTCAAAGTAGGCTTGTTCGAGCAATTTTAACGATTCATCGACTTCTTCTGAGCCGCTGATCATCGGCAGCATGATTTTTAAATTACCCAAACCAATATTGGCTTTTAACATTGCCTTGAGCTGATCTAAAAATAACTCTGGGTGATCTAAGGTCACGCGAATACCACGCCAACCTAAAAATGGATTTTCTTCTGTTATATTGAAGTAATCTAAAACTTTATCGCCACCAATATCGAGTGTACGCATCACCACAGGATTAGGATGGTAACTAGTAAGCACTTCGCGATACCAGCTTTCTTGTTCTGACTGTGAAGGAAATTGGCCTTTTTGCATAAACCAGGCTTCGGTGCGATAAAGACCTACCCCATCGCAAAATGGCTTATTGTCATGCTCGGTATTTAATTCAAGACCCGCGTTAAGTAATAAGCTAATGTGTTCGCCATCTTTAGTGATGGCATCTAGGTTTTGCTCTGCAACAAAACGGTCGTTCAATAAGGCTTCTTGATATTTGAGCTGACTGTATTCCTCTTGCAGCATTTGTGAAGGAGAAATATATAAACGCCCTGCATAGGCATCTAAAATCATTTGCTTGCCTTCAAACTGCAATAACGGCACATCTTCAATGCCCCAAATAGCAGGGATCCCCATAGCACGAGTTAATATAGAAGCATGACTATTTGCCGCACCATTAACACTCACAACCCCAGCGAGGTGCCCTTTAGGTACTTCAGCAAGCATTGCGGGGGTTAATGTACCGGCAATTAAAATAGTGTCTTTAGGGTAAGGTTTTGCCGCATGCTCAGTATTAACTAAGTGATGTAAAACCCGTAAACCAATATCTTTAACATCAACAGCACGCTCTTTAATGTAAGGATCTTGCATGGCATTGAATTGAGTCACCAATTTCTCAATTACAATTTTCAGGGCGCTTTTAGCATTCCAGCCTTGTTGTAATTGCGCTTCAACATTTTGACCAAGACTTTTGGCATCAAGTAACTGCTGATAAACATCAAATACCGCCAGTGCCTCTTGCGGAATAGAGTCGCTCAGAGTCATAGATAAGGTATTAAACTCGTTACGCGTCGCAGCCACAGCTTGGGTAAATAGCTTACGCTGGGTGCTCACATCGTCGTCTTTTTGCAGTTCAATGGAGCTGAAGTCGAGCTTAGGGATCACCACAAAGGCTTCACCTATGGCAATACCTGGTGCACTTGATACCCCTTTTAGTACTGAGGTTTGGTGTGAAAACTCATCGACACGTAATATTTCTTTTATTTCTGCATGAGCTAACTGAGAAGCTAGCTGGGCCGAGAGCGTAATTAAGAATGACTCTTCGTCAGGGCTAAAAACACGGGCTAGTTTTTGTTGAACAACAATAACGCCTAAAACCTTTTTCTGGTGCACGACTGGCACTGACAAAAATGCGTTATAGCCTTCTTCATTAACTTCAGGTGAGAGTTTAAAACGAGGGTGAGACTTAGCAAAAGCAATATTGATAGGCTCTTCACGCTGAGCAACAAGACCAACGAGACCTTCGGTAAAACCTATACGAAACTTACCCACTGCATCTGGGTTGAGGCCTTGGGTGGCCATCAATACAAAGTTATCTTGGCTATAATCTGCAAAATAAATCGAGCAGCACTGTGTTTGCATGGCATCTTTTACCATTTGCACAAAACACCCCAGCGCACTATTTAAGTCCGCCTGTTGCGACACAGCCTCAGCAATTGATCTGAGCGTGGCTAACATGATGCTGCTCCTTTGATTTAAATAAGGTTGCCCTTATCGTTTATGTCGCCAATGATCTTTGTGTTGCTCTCGTTTATTAAACGGCATTGCAAACGGAGCAAACTCTTTCATTACTCGACGATATACATCGCGCTTAAACGAAACAACTTGCCTAACCGGATACCAATAACTCACCCATCGCCAATCATCAAACTCGGGGTGATGAGTTTTAAGTAAATCTACATCTTCATCTTTACAACGAAGTTTCAGTAAAAACCATTTTTGTTTTTGCCCAATACACACAGGACTTGAGTCTCTGCGAATTAAACGCTTGGGTAATTTATAGCGTAACCAATGTTTAGAACTTGCGACGATCTCAACGTCTTCAGGAAGCAAGCCCACTTCTTCGTGTAATTCTCTGTACATGGTTTGCTCTGCTGTTTCGCCGTCATCAACACCACCTTGGGGAAATTGCCAAGAGTGCTGACCATAGCGACGAGCCCAAAATACTTGTCCCTGATTATTGCAAATTACAATTCCGACATTGGCACGAAAACCTTCGGCATCAATCACCTTAGTGCCTCATTTGTAAGTCGATTTTTATTGATTGTTCCACATAACCTGCGATACAGCAAACACTTTACACCTAAGCCTAAATTAGATTGAAAAATTATTTTTTAACAAACATGTTTAATCAAGGTGTTACGAAGTAATTATTATAAAAATGTGCTGTTTGATTAAAATAACTATTTACAACCGTATTTTTATCACCTTACCCACAGCTTGTGCATAACTTTTATAAATCATGCCTAAATTGCAAACAAATCCACAAACCACAGTTTAAATATCCACTTTCTCCACAGAAACTGTGGATAAACATGTTTATATATCTGTATTTATACAAACAACTGTTTAATTAATGAAATAGAAACAACATAAATAAACAGTAAAACAATTAAATATCAGTTAGTTAGACTAAAGCATCGAAAAGTAAAACTGATTATTTTTAGCCCACACTTAACGTGCGCAAAAAACACCCAAACACAAAGATATCCACTAAGGCGTGCATTTGCTATCATGAACCGGATAAATAGACAATCAAATAAACGCCTTATGCGACCAATAAAACCCGCTTCTATAAACGAATTAATGCAACGTGTTGATGCTATTGCTGGCCTCACCCTAGGGCAGCTAGCCGAGCAATATCAGTTCAAAACCCCTGACGATTTACTTCGTGAAAAAGGCTGGACCGGGCAACTTATCGAATATGTGCTTGGCGCAACAGCGGGTTCAAAACCAACACCTGATTTTGAAGAGTTAGGCATTGAGCTAAAAACCTTGCCGATTTCATTTAAAGGGAAACCTCTCGAAACAACCTTTGTTTCGGTAACACCGTTATTAAATGTAACCGGAATGACTTGGCAGCAAAGCACGGTTCGTAAAAAGTTGAATCATGTTTTATGGCTACCGATTTTAGGCGAACGTGAGATACTGCCTTTTCACCGTACCATAGGCAGTGGCTTTTTATGGCAGCCAAGTGCAGAGCAAGATGCCCTTTTACAGCGTGATTGGGAAGAACAAATGGAGCTAATTGCCCTTGGTCGCGTAGATGAAATTTCGGGTCATTTAGGTGATGTAATGCAAATAAGGCCAAAAGCTGCCAATAGCAAAGCGCTGACTGATGCAATTGGCCCGAATGGCCAGATAGTACAAACTTTACCTCGCGGCTTTTATCTAAAAACCAGCTTCACTGGCGAAATCCTAAAACAGCAATTTCAGCTATAAAAAAACCTCCCGAAGGAGGTTTTTTAAAGTCTTGATGAGCTAAGCCAGATTACTGACCTTTAACCTCTTTAAGACCGTTGTAAGGTGCTTTCTCACCTAATACTTCTTCAATGCGAAGTAATTGGTTGTACTTAGCAATACGGTCAGAACGGCTTAATGAACCCGTTTTGATTTGACCAGCTGCAGTACCTACTGCTAAATCAGCAATTGTCGCATCTTCAGTTTCACCTGAACGGTGTGAGATAACAGCAGTGAAGCCAGCGTCTTTAGCCATTTTGATAGCAGCAAGCGTTTCAGTTAATGAACCGATTTGGTTGAACTTGATTAGGATTGAGTTAGCAATACCGTTATCAATACCACGCTTTAAGATCTTCGTGTTAGTTACGAAAAGGTCATCACCTACTAATTGTACTTTGTCGCCAATTAGTTGTGTTTGGTGTGCGAAACCATCCCAATCCGACTCATCTAAGCCGTCTTCAATTGAAACAATTGGGTATTGCTCAGTAAGACCTTTTAAGAAGTGGTTGAATTCTTCAGAAGTGAATTTTTTACCTTCGCCTTTAAGATCGTAGATATTCGCTTCTTTGTCGTAGAACTCAGATGCCGCACAGTCTAGAGCTAGAGTGATATCTTTACCAAGCTCATAACCTGCATTTGCAACAGCTACCTTGATTGCAGCAAGTGCCGCTTCGTTAGATTCAAGGTTAGGAGCAAAACCACCTTCATCACCTACTGATGTAGAGTGGCCTTCAGCTTTAAGTACTTTTGCTAAGCTGTGGAAAACTTCAGCGCCCATACGTAATGCTTCACGGAAGTTTGTAGCACCAACTGGCTGGATCATGAACTCTTGAATATCAACAGAGTTATCAGCGTGCTCACCACCATTGATGATGTTCATCATAGGTAATGGCATTGAGTAAACACCTGGTGTGCCGTTTAGGTCTGCAATGTGCTCATAAAGCTCAACGCCTTTAGAGTTAGCAGCCGCTTTAGCTGTTGCTAAAGACACAGCTAAGATAGCGTTAGCACCTAGTTTTTCTTTGTTTTCAGTACCATCTAAGTCAAGCATTACTTGGTCAACCGCTTTTTGGTCAACTGCGTTTTGGCCTTTAAGCGCTTCAGCGATTTCGTTATTGATATAGCCTACTGCTTTTAAAACACCTTTACCTAGGTAACGTGCTTTATCACCATCACGTAATTCAAGCGCTTCGCGAGTACCTGTTGATGCACCAGATGGTGCTGCAGCACGGCCCCATGAACCATCAGCTAAATGTACATCAGCTTCAACAGTTGGGTTACCACGCGAGTCCATGATTTCGCGACCAATCACTTTTACGATTTCTGACATCTTGATTCCTCTTTTCCCGAAAATGGTGAGTTAGTGCCAATTTTATTAATTATCCTTAATGCCATTGGCTTATTAAAACAAATAAGCCGTGCATAAAGCACGGCCTATTTAAATTACGATGACGCTTTTTGGTGAGTATGTGCAGCTGCAACAAACCCTTCAAATAGCGGGTGACCATCACGTGGTGTTGACGTGAATTCCGGGTGGAATTGCGCGGCAATAAACCAAGGGTGATCTTTATTCTCGATAATTTCGACTAGTTTCTTATCTTCAGATAAACCAGTGAAACTTAAGCCTGCTTTTTCAAGCTGCTCTACAAAGTGGTTATTCACTTCGTAACGGTGACGGTGACGTTCAACAATTTCGTCACTACCGTACACTTCGCTTACTTTAGAACCCGGTGTTAAGTGACACTTCTGTGCACCTAAACGCATAGTACCACCTAGGTCAGATTGCTCATCACGGATTTCAACGTTACCGTCAGCATCTTGCCATTCAGTGATTAAACCAACAACTGGGTGTGCTGATTTAGCATTAAACTCTGTTGAGTTTGCATCTTCAAGGCCTGCAACATTACGCGCATATTCAATAAGCGCTACTTGCATACCTAAACAAATGCCTAAGTAAGGAACTTTATTTTCACGTGCATATTTAGCCGCTAAGATCTTACCTTCAACACCACGGCCGCCGAAGCCACCTGGAACTAAGATAGCATCAAGATGAGAGAGTAACTCAGTACCTTTGCTTTCTAAGTCTTGTGAATCAACGTATTCGATGTTCACAGTTAAACGGTTTTTCAAACCTGCATGCTTTAATGCTTCGTTTACTGATTTATATGCATCTGGTAGTTCGATGTACTTACCAACCATACCAATTGTCACTTCACCTGTTGGGTTAGACTCTTGGTATAACACTTGTTCCCACTCAGATAAATCTGCTTCTGGGCACTCAAGATAGAAACGACGACAGACGAAGTTATCTAATTCTTGTGACTTAAGTAACGCAGGGATCTTATAGATGCTTTCTACGTCTGGTAATGAAATAACAGCTTTCTCTTCAACGTTAGTGAAAAGTGCGATCTTCGCGCGCTCGTTATTTGGTAATTTACGATCAGAACGACAGATCAAGATATCTGGTTGGATACCAATCGAACGTAATTCTTTTACAGAATGTTGTGTTGGCTTAGTTTTAACTTCACCTGCAGGGCCTAAGAATGGCACTAGCGTTAGGTGGATAAACAATGCGCGCTCACGGCCAATTTCAGTGCCAAGCTGACGAATTGCTTCTAAGAAAGGTTGTGACTCGATGTCACCAACTGTACCGCCAATTTCAACGATTGCTACATCGCGACCTTCAGCACCGTCGTATACACGTTGCTTAATGTCGTTTGTGATGTGTGGAATAACCTGAATTGTTGCACCAAGGTACTCACCACGACGCTCACGTCGTAATACATCTTCATAAACACGACCTTGTGTGAAGTTGTTGCGGCTAGTCATCTTGGTACGGATGAAACGCTCATAGTGACCTAAGTCAAGGTCAGTCTCTGCACCGTCTTCAGTTACAAATACTTCACCGTGCTGAATTGGGCTCATAGTGCCTGGGTCAACGTTAATGTAAGGATCCAGCTTTAAAATAGTCACGTTAAGACCACGTGCTTCTAAAATAGCGGCTAATGACGCTGCTGCAATACCCTTACCCAACGAAGAAACAACCCCGCCAGTTACGAAGATAAATTTTGTACTCATGCGAACCCTAGAATATCAGGAATTAAAAGGAATAATATAGAATCAAGACGGGGCGATATTATAGCAAAGGGGCTGCTATCAATCCAGATAAAATTAGCAAATAAGTGCACAAAAAACGAGCTTGGTTACACTGTACCCAAGCTGTATCATAACTTACTTAGTTTGACTGTTTTTTAATGGCTTCCCATGCGCTATCCATTTCTTCAAGGCTAGCCGTTTCTAAACTTTGGCCACGTTCATCTAAGTAAGCAGCCACTTTTTCAAAGCGTGACGCGAACTTAGCATTGGCACTTCGTAATAATTGCTCAGGATCGCGCTTAATATGACGGGCAACATTCACTGTTGCAAACAGTAAATCACCAAGCTCTTCTGCACTGTGCTCTGAATACGGGTCGTGAGCCAGCGCTTCTTTTACTTCGTCTACTTCTTCAGCAACTTTATCGAGCGCACCATGATAACTTGGCCAATCAAACCCTAAGCTTGCTACACGCTGTTGAATCTTCTTCGCTTTTGATAACCCCGGCATAGCATCAGGAATGTCTTGCCACAGGCTCATTTGTGGTGAAGCTGCTTTTTCTGCTCGCTCTTGTGCTTTAATAGCCTGCCACTGCGCCGAAAGCTCAGCGTCAGTCAGCTCACTTTGTTCTGCAAAGACATGGGGATGACGACGCACTAACTTATCATTAAGCGTATTAGCCACATCGGTAAAATCAAATAATCCTTGCTCTTTGGCAAGTTGAGCATAAAAGATGACTTGAAACAGTAAATCGCCAAGCTCACTTTTAAGCTCAGTAAGCTCACCTTTTTCAATGCAGTCTGCTACTTCGTAAGCTTCTTCAAGGGTATGCGGCACTATTGATTTAAAGTCTTGTTTTAAATCCCACGGGCACCCAGATTCTGGGTCCCGTAGTTTAGCCATAATTGCAAGCGACTGCTCAATTGCCTGTTTATCATCCATTACGAGTGACCACGCTTTGCATCATGTACACCTTCGATTTGGTGTAACTTAGACAATAAGCGGTTGGTGCTTGATAAGTCATGTACTTCAACCTGCATTGAAAACAGCGCAAGCTGCTTATCTTCTACCGTGTTGACGTTCATGTTCAGCACATTCACCTTTTCGTTTGCAAGCACTGAGCTGATATCTCGAATAAGGCCTGAGCGATCGGTCGCTTCAACTTTAATAGTTAATGAGTAAGAGCCATTGACATCGTCTGACCAACTTACTGATATAACCCGCTCAGGATGCTTTTCACGAAGTTTCTCAAACGAATCGCAATCTTCACGGTGAACTGCAATCCCTCGGCCTTGCGTAATGTAGCCGATGATTTCATCGCCCGGCACAGGTCGGCAGCATTTAGCTACATGGCTCATTAAGCTACCTACCCCATCAACAACAATACCGTTCTTATCGCCAGTGACACTTTTTGGTTTTTTAAACTTAATTTGTGGTTCGTCATGCTCACGGTCACTGATAAAGTTTAATAACTGGTTTAAACGAACATCTCCAGCACCTACCGCAACCATAAGGTCGTCAAGGCCTTTAAGGTTAAAGCGCTCGATTGCTGGCGCTAGATCTTTGGTTGTTAAATCTAGTTTTTGCAGCTCAGTTTCGAGTATTTCTTTACCGGCACTTAAGTTTTTATCGCGATCAAGCTGCTTAAACCAATGATGGATTTTAGAGCGTGCTCGCGATGACTTAATATAACCTAGCGATGGGTTTAACCAATCACGGCTTGGGTTAGGTTGCTTTTGAGTTAAAATTTCAACCTGATCGCCGGTGCTTAATTGATGAGTAAAAGGCACAATTTTGCCAAACACTTTTGCACCAATGCAGCGATGTCCTACATTTGAGTGAATGTAATAAGCAAAATCAAGTGGAGTTGCACCCAGCGGTAAATCGAAAATATCCCCTTTAGGCGTAAACACATAAACACGGTCTTCTACTACTTGGTTTTTAAGCTCTTCCGCTAGGTCACTGCCATCAACAACTTCTTCTTGCCATTGCAGTAACTTACGTAACCAGCTAATTTTTTGCTCGTAGCCTGAACCACGCCCAGGCAATGCACCTTCTTTGTACATCCAATGCGCAGCAACACCTAGCTCAGCATCTTGGTGCATTTCGCTCGTACGAATTTGAATTTCAACGGTTTTACCTTCTGGGCCAAATACCACGGTATGAATTGACTGATAACCGTTTTGCTTAGGTGTTGCGATGTAATCATCAAACTCTTTATTTAAATGGCGCCAGTTAGTATGCACGATACCTAATGCCGCGTAACAATCTTGCAGACGCTCTACCACAATGCGCATAGCGCGAATATCAAAAAGCTGGTCGAACTCGTAGTTCTTCTGTGCCATTTTTTTGTAGATGCTGTAGATATGCTTAGGGCGGCCATACACCTCACCTTCAATACCTGCTTCAGCCAAGCGTGTTTTGACTAAAGCAACCATGTTCTCCATATAAGCTTCTCGGGCAAGGCGCTTATCATCCAGCTGTTTGGCGATATTTTTATAGGTATCTGGGTGCAAATAACGGAACGAAAGATCTTCAAGTTCCCATTTAAGCTGACCAATCCCTAAACGATTCGCAAGGGGCGCAAAAATGTCGCGTGTTTCTTTAGCGGCGATAACGCGCTCTTCTTCACTGGCATCTTTAACATCACGCAGGTGGCACACTTGCTCTGCAAGTTTAATCACTACAGCGCGCACATCTTCAACCATAGCTAGTAACATGCGGCGGATATTATCAATTTGTACAGTGCCTTTACCTTGGTGGGCTAAGGTACTGATGGTAGCCATTTGGCTTACGCCTGTTAGTAATAACGCAACGTGATTACCTAGCTTTTCGGTGACTGTCTCAATTGAGATTTTTTCGGCTAAAAAATAAGGCGTTAAAAAAGCAGTGGTAAGAGAGTCTGCATCTAAATTTAGCTCAGCTAAAATCTCCACCATTTCAATGGCTGTGTTTTCACGTTTTGCATCATCGCAATGCAGGCACAGTTGGTGGGCCTGCTCTAATAAGGTATGTTTGTCTTCTGTTAGCGCTAACAGCTCGATACGGCTGGCAAAATCACTCGGCTTAGTTAGCTGATGTGACTGTCTAGTGGCTACCATGTGCGCTTTACCTCCTGTGAAATAACGCCATCGTTTCAATATGCCCGGTATGCGGGAACATATTCATAAGCCCAATTTTTTCAATGCTAAAGCCTGCTTGTAAAATAATTGCACTGTCACGGGCTAAAGTAACAGGATCACAAGAGACGTATAAAATCGTTTTAAACTGAGTAAGTGGTAACTGCTCTAAAATAGCCATTGCGCCAGTACGTGATGGATCAAGAACTAACACGTCAAGTTCAGCACTAAACCAAGCAGCTGATTGCATTGATTTTGTTAAATCAAAACAATAAAAATCGGTATTCGACAATGAGTTAGTTTGCGCATTTTGTTTTGCTAATGCAACCGCAGAATCGACCCCTTCAACACCAATAACATATTTAGCATACTTTGCAATCAATAATGAAAAGTTACCAATACCACAAAACAAATCCAATACCTGCTCATGACCTTGTAAATCAAGCCACTGTTTTGCTTGATGCAGCATAGCTTGGTTCACTTGCGGGTTAACTTGAATAAAGTTCTCAAGGCCAAACTCAAAACGCAAATCATAAGCTGGTATCTGGTAGTACGGCATTGGATGGTCACTGTGATCAATTTCACCACTTTGTGATTGCCACACAACACGCCAACTATATTCATCACACGCCGCTACAACAATGGCTTTTAACTCTGCATTAATAGCTTTGGTATGCCTAATAACTACAAAGGCCGCGTTATCAGCTTCACATAATTGTAAGTGACTAATACTACTAAGACCTGAATGGCTGTTGATAAGAACATCAAAAACTGAAAAAACGTCTTTAAAAGTGCTGCTCAGCACATCACAGCTTTCAATACTCACCAATTGCTTAGACCCCTGAGCTCGATACCCTACACGCATTTTCTTTGCAGCTTTGTCATGCATTACAGCAATACGAGCAGAGCGACGGTAATGGTGCTCTTCACTAAGCAGAGGTGCTTGCCAATTTAAGTCATCAGCTTTAGCAAACTTGCTAAACAGCTGGCTAACCGCAGCTTGCTTCTCAACCAATTGTTGCTCTGCATTAAGGTGCTGTAGCTGACAACCACCACAAACCTGATAATGCTGACAAAAAGGAGTAACCCTATGCGCTGAGGCTGATAGTACTTTTTTACAATCAGCACTGGCAAAACGTGCCTTATCTTCAATCAATAACGCTTTTACTTCTTCACCCGGCAAAGCACCATTAACAAAACAGACTTTATTTCCCTGCTTAGCAACGCCCCGCCCTTGGTGATCCATAGCAGTGACATTGAGGGTTAGCATTTTTTGCGAAACGGATTTCTTTTTGGCTTTGAAAATCTGTGCCATCGGGCAACACCTTAATTATTGATAAAGCGGGAGTAAGTATATACTCTTAAACAACGATAATAATGATAACAACATTCTTTATGACTAAATTTGGCTTACGTGACTCAGTCTTAACCCTTACACTTATACCGACTGTGATCATAGGCTTGTTGCTGGGCGGTTATTTTACAATAAATCGTTACATTGAGCTCGATGAAATTTTGTATCAACAGGGCGTGACTATTATTGAGCCCCTCGCCATTGCTGTTGAGCAACCATTAATAAAGCGTGATAAAGCCTTATTAACTCGCTTAGTTAGTCATACACATAACAAACACTCCCCTGCTATCCAATCAATTGCTATTTTTGATGAAAACAATGAGTTAGTGATTTTTAGTAAATACCAAAGTGAATTCAAAGAAATTGTTAGCAGCAATGCAAACAGCATGGATGGCATTCAAGTACAAAATTCTGAGCACTATCTAACATTCTCTACTGCCATAATTAATCATAGCCGCCAAGACATGATTTGGAATCATCACAGCTACCAAGCATCGCTGGGCACTGTGGTGATCATGCTTAACAAACAACAAGCCATTATTGGCCAGCAACGGGCATTATTAGTCAGTGGCGTGGTAATTTTACTCGCGCTCATACTTGCCACCGTATTAGCGTTCAGATTAACCCGCATGTTTATTCAGCCTCTTAATAAGTTAGTACTAGCTACCGACAAACTCATTGAAGGTAAAGTAGACACAGGGCTTGACCAAAAAATGTTTGGCGAATTTGAGCTATTACGCACAGGTTTAAATACCATTTCAGAAACCATGGTTGTACAACGTGATGAGATGCAAAAGCACATAGACCAAGCAACCTCTGATTACCGCGAAACACTCGAACAATACGAAACCCAAAATATTCAGTTGAGTATTGCTAAAAAAGATGCACAAGATGCGAACCGAGTAAAATCAGACTTTTTAGCTAAAATGAGTCACGAATTACGTACACCTTTAAACGGTGTAATAGGTTTTACGCGCCAGCTTTATAAAACCCCGCTCAATAAGCATCAAAAAGATTATCTAGATACCATTGAACTGTCGGCCAATAGCTTACTTACAATTATCAGTGATATTTTAGACTTTTCGAAATTAGAAGCCGGTGCCATGGAACTTAAGTCAATGCAATTCCAGCTCCGTGACAATATTAATGAAGTTATGACTTTGCTGGCACCAAGTGCTCACGAAAAGCAACTTGAGCTTTCAATATTTATCCATCCGCAAGTACCTGACAATCTAACTGGCGACCCGACCCGCTTTAAACAAATTTTGATAAACCTATTAAGTAATGCCATTAAATTTACTGAAAAAGGCTCAATCAAGGTTGATGTTGGCTATCGCTTATTAGACGAAGAGCGCGCCTCTATTTTGGTGTCTGTCACCGACACCGGTGTGGGTATCCCTATGGATAAACAAGATGCGTTGTTTACACCATTTGGCCAAGCAGACTCTAGTATCACCCGTAAATTTGGTGGCACAGGTCTTGGCTTAATCATCACTAAACATATTGTTGAAGCGATGAATGGCCGCATTACCCTAAACTCAGCACCTGGTAATGGTACCTGCTTTACGTTCAATGCCGTATTCAGAACGCCAAGTAACTCAATTACCAGTGACTTACCGACTCAATCACTGATCAATAAACGTATTTTGTATCTTGAGCCTCATGAGCATACCCATCAAGCAACGTTATCGCTACTGCATGAATGGCAAACTCGCGTAACCGCCTGCATGGATGAAGAAAGCTTCTTAAATGAGATCAACAAAGACTTCAGCTACGATATTTGTATTATTGGCCATACCGCTACTATTGACGATATGCAGCAACTCAAGAGTTATGTAAAAGCAGTGCGTCCTGTCACTGATTATTTATACATAATGCTTAATACGGTTTCGCATAATATGCGTGAAGCCTTTGTTGGTAGTGGCGCAGATGCCTGCTTAAGTAAACCGCTTAACCACCGTAAATTATGTGAGGTACTTGCTGCGCCTTACCGCCTTGACCATCCAGTGCATAACATTGAGCAAGGTGATGAAAAATTATTATCACTTAAAGTACTGGTTGTTGACGATAACGATGCCAACCTAAAACTAATTTGCACCTTACTTGAAGAACAAATTGAGCTAATTGATACCGCACATAATGGCTCACAAGCTTACAGTTTAAGTAAAAGCCATAAATATGACTTGATCTTCATGGACATCCAAATGCCAATTATGGATGGTATTACCGCATGTAAACTTATTCGCGAGTCATCTCTCAATGAAGATACCCCTATCATTGCAGTGACTGCTCACGCCCTCGCAGGTGAAAAAGAGCAACTGCTTAAAGATGGCTTTAAAGGTTACTTAACTAAGCCTATTGATGAGGACATGCTAAAACAAATAATTAGCGATCATAGCCCGCAATCGCCAATTAATCGTGAACGTAGCAAAACTGCCGCAGTTGACTCAGAACCTCCATTTGAAAGTGCCCGCCTCGATTGGCAACTGGCACTTCAACGCGCAGGCGGTAAAGAAGAACTAGCACTAGAAATGCTCAACATGCTATTACTCAGCGTGCCTGAAACCTTGCGCCTACTCAATGAAGCTATAGAAAAAGAAGATTGTGAACATGTACTTAGCATAGTGCACAAGTTCCATGGCGCATGTTGTTACACAGGCGTACCAAAACTAAAATCACTTGCCGAAACACTCGAAACAGCTTTAAAAGGCGATTGCGATTTAAATTACATTGAGCCTGAACTATTTGAGCTTGTTGATGAGCTGAATAATTTGTTAAGTGATGCAGGTATGGTTGAGCAACAAAGATAAAAGAACACCCAATAAATTATATAAAGGAATATATTAATGAAAAACTCTTTAATACTAGCTGGCAGTTTGTTTGTCTTTGGTTGCGCATCAACCTCAGACAAACCAGTAAAATTAGAGTATGCGGATTTAGCTGTTAGCTATAATGAAATGGAGTCAGCAAAATGGCAACAGCTTGAACGCTTTCCTGCCAGATACCCAAAAAAAGCAGTTATCCAAGCAAAAGAAGGTTGCGCAACTATTGAGTATGTCATTACGCCACAAAATGAGATTAGAGATATTCAGGTAGTTGCCTCAACTAACTCTGTATTTGCCGACGCAGCAAAAGATGTAATCACTAATTGGCACTGGGATGAGCTGGCGAAAAATATTACTGATAAAGCGGTGAAAACCCAAACTCGCTTTGACTTTTGTTTTGACACACCTGAGCAATCTTGCAAAGAGCTAAAACCTAACTATTCATGCCCTAGTTCAGATATTATTTATTCCACGGGTACACGCGTAGTGAAGTATTAAAGGGAGCTTGCTTTGTATTTTATCTTACCTATCGTCTTTAGTGCTATTTCACTCACTTGGTTTTTCCTCCGCTATAAAAAACTAAGTATAGAAGCTAATAATTACGTAAAAACCAATTACACAGAGCAGTGGCAAACATACGAAAGCCAAGCCCGTTTGATGAAGGCAAAACCTAACTCGATGGTTTTTCATTCAATTAAAAAAGGTGAATTGTCGGCCGTAGATGATGATGTTTTAAAAAGCTTTAAGAAAAAACATCAATATTTAGTGGCCCTACTCTGCCTTTCGCCTTGGCTATCTTCATTGCTTGCACAATTTATTGTTTATCTGAGTAAATAAAAACGCGATGGATATTATCTCCACCGCGTTCAGTATTCAAATTTGCTGGCTCTTATTAAAGGCGTCAGCTAAAGTCTTGCTTCAATCATTAAACGTTTCATATCGCTGACTGCTTTTTCTAAACCATCAATCGCTGCACGGGCAATAATCGCATGGCCAATGTTTAACTCATAAATTTCTGGCATTGCCGCAATGGGTTTTACATTGTGATAATGAAGACCATGGCCGGCATTAACGATTAAACCTAAGCTATCAGCATATTGTACGCCGCTACGTATACGCTCAAGCTGAGTGTGAAGCTCTTCGTCATTTTCAGCATCAGCATAAGCACCTGTGTGAATTTCAACGTATGGAGCATTACACGCTTTTGCAGCGTCAAGTTGTGCGTTGTCGGCATCAATGAATAACGAAACCTTAATTCCCGCAGCTGTTAGCTTTTCTGTTGCTGCTTTTACTTTTTCAAAATTACCCACAACATCTAGGCCGCCCTCAGTGGTGAGCTCTTCACGTTTTTCAGGCACTAAACAAACATAAGCAGGTTTCACTTCAAGGGCGATGTCGATCATTTCATCGGTGACTGCAATCTCAAGATTCATACGTGTTTGAATCGTTTTTGCCATCACATATACGTCGCGGTCTTGAATGTGACGACGGTCTTCACGCAAATGAATGGTGATACCATCTGCACCAGCATGCTCTGCAACAGCTGCAGCATGCGCAGGATCTGGGTAACTCGTGCCACGCGCTTGGCGTAAAGTGGCAATGTGATCAACGTTTACACCAAGAAGAATATCTTTCATTTTTTTACCTGTTTAATACAACGATTCAAGGCTGAACATCAGCCTACTTAATAAATAACTCACGGCTTTTTAATGGCTTTTTACCAAGTAAAGGCTTGAGTAGGTATCTACTTAATTGCTTTGCCATATATAACACATCAGGGGCGCTAAAGTCATGAGCTGCTATGGCATTTAATTGCTTTCCTGAAAAGCCACTATGGGGGTCGTCATGCAGTAAAAAACCGTATTCAGCAAAGTACTGGTAATTTGCTGCATCGTTTATTTCATCCCCTTCGGCATCAACGCTAAAATCAACGCCATAACCCAGCATCTCTAACAGTTGAAACTCGTAAGAGCGCAGCACAGCTTGTAGGTTTTTAGTGGTTGATAACTCGTCTAGATGCTGTTTATAAAGATGATATACACTTTCCATCGGCTCATTGATAGGTACGATACGATTGGTTAATTCGTTCATATAGAAGCCGCAATAAAGCTCGGTACCCTGCAACATAGTTTGCCGGCCATGGGGTTCAAAACGATTAATGTATTTTAAATCAGACTTGCCGCTATATTGTACGAGCAGAGATTGGAAAGGTTGTAATTGTGCTTTATGTTTAGAGGCCTGGCGACCACTAACACGGGCCAGCATTCTCAGCTGACCTACGCCTTCTACCAGCATATCGAGCATGACTTGCGAGTCGCTAAATGGACGTCGGTGCAGCAAGTATGCTGTGTAGAATTCGCTATCCATGGCGTGTAAGACTTTACTTAGTCTTCACCATAGCCAAGGCTACGTAGCGCACGCTCATCGTCAGCCCAGCCAGACTTCACTTTTACCCAAAGTTCTAAAAACACTTTGTTATCAAGCATGTCTTCAAGGTCTTTACGAGCTTCACGGCCAATCACTTTGAGTTTTTCGCCTTTATTGCCGATCACCATACGCTTTTGTGTTTCACGCTCAACGAGGATCAAACCATTAATTTGCCAGACACCGTTTTCTTGCCATTTAAACTGCTCGATCTCTACAGTGACTGAATATGGTAGCTCATCACCCATAAAGCGCATCAGCTTTTCACGGATCACTTCAGCCGCCATAAAGCGCATTGAACGGTCTGTTACGTAATCTTCAGGAAAGTAAAACTCACAAAGCGGTAAACGCTTTTTCACTTCATCTTTGATTAAATCAATATTTTTACCCTGCTTTGCAGAGACCGGCATAATAGCCACAAAATCAAATTTACCACCTAAAAACTGCATGTGCGGAAGCACTAAATCACGGTCTTTAACTTGGTCAATTTTATTCATCACTAATAATACTGGACGACCGCTCTGACGTACTTTATTTAGTACCATCTCATCGTCTTCGTTCCAGTGTGTGCCTTCAACCACAAAGATGATCAGTTCTACATCGCCAATTGAGCTCGACGCAGCACGGTTCATTAAACGGTTAATAGCGCGTTTTTCTTCGACGTGTAAGCCTGGTGTATCAACATAAACAGCTTGGTATTTACCTTCGGTATGAATACCCATGATACGGTGTCGTGTGGTTTGTGGCTTACGTGAGGTAATAGACACCTTTTGCTCAACAATATAGTTAAGTAAGGTTGATTTACCTACATTTGGGCGGCCAACAATGGCAACCATACCGCAGTGCGTATCTAGCTCTGCAGGTTCTTTGCTAATTAAATCATCAAGATTCATTTTTAAGTATCTTTAAGGCTTTTTCAGCGGCTTTTTGCTCAGCTTTACGACGTGAGCTACCTACTGAGATAATGCTATCCATCCCTTCAACAATACATTCAACCGTGAATGTTTGATTGTGCGCTTGGCCTTTTGTATCAATTACAGTGTAGCCAGGTAACGATAATTTGCGCGCTTGTAAGTATTCTTGAAGTAATGTTTTCGGATCTTTTTGATTTAAGCCCGGCGAAATTGCGTCAAGACGCGACTCGTACCAACTTAAAATTAACTCACCACATTGTTCAATGTTTGAGTCTAAGAACACCGCACCAATAATCGCCTCTACGGCATCAGCAAGGGTTGATTCACGGCGAAAACCACCGCTTTTAAGCTCACCTGGACCTAAGCGTAAGTAATCGCCTAAGCCAAACTCTAGGCCAAATTCAGCCAACGTTTGACCACGAACTAGGGTCGAACGCATGCGGCTTAAATCACCTTCGCGTGCTTTTGGAAATTTAGTGTAAAGTGCATTCGCAATCACAAAGCTCAAAATCGAATCACCTAAAAACTCTAAGCGCTCGTTATGTTGGCCTTTATGACTGCGGTGCGTCATTGCCTGCTCAAGCAAAGCTTGATCAGCAAATGTATAACCTATTTTGTTGTATAACTCTGTTACGTTTTTTTTCATCGTTACTGAATATTACCTAGGCGTTCAAAACGAACACCAGTTGGAACCCAGCCTGGTAAAAAGTCATCTGGGCCATTCTCAAATTCAAAACTCATCCATATAAAGACGGCTTTACCTACCAAGTTTTCTTTAGGTACAAAGCCCCAAAAGCGACTGTCTTGGCTATTATCACGGTTATCACCCATCATGAAATAATGATCGGCAGGAACAACCCACTCGTCTGAGCGTGTACCTGGTTGTTGATAATAACGGCCTTTCATTTCAGGAGCTTGCGGGTTAATTAAAATATTATGATTCACTGTGCTTAGGTTTTCTTCTAAGCGCACTAAATTCATCGAACCCTGCTTGAACTCGTCACTATTGAGGATTTCCATATCAATTTTGTTGTATTCATTACACAGCAAATCACCTTGCTGTGTTACACCTTCGGCACATTTTGGCTGAATATAAAGGTGCTTATTGCGATATACAATTTTATCGCCCGGTAAACCAATCGTGCGTTTAATGTAATCTACGCGCTCGTCTAATGGGTATTTAAATACCACAATATCACCACGTTCAGGTTCATCAACATCAACTAACTGGCTACGCCAAATTGGGTCTTTGATGCCATATGAGTACTTCTGTACCAAAATGAAGTCACCCACTAATAGGGTTGGCATCATTGAACCTGATGGAATTTGAAACGGTTCAAAAATGAAAGAGCGAAAAATAGTGATCGCTGCAATCATCGGGAAGATTGACTTAGCCGTTTCAGTGATGCTTGGCTCAGGCGCAATTAATGCAGCGGTTTCTTCGTCTAATTCGCCACCTGCTGCATTTTGAGCAAGGGCAATGCGTTGCTGACGCTTTGGCGCAAACATAAAGTGGTCAATTAACCAAATTAATCCTGAGCCTAGCGTTAACAACACTAAGAAAATAGAAAAGTAACCCGCCATGCATTAATTCCTTTATTTACTTCTAATTATTTACCAACTTTAAGGATAGCTAAGAATGCATCTTGAGGTACTTCAACGTTACCTAGTTGCTTCATTCGCTTTTTACCTTCTTTTTGTTTTTGTAGTAGTTTCTTCTTACGACTCACGTCACCACCGTAACATTTCGCGATTACGTTTTTACGTAATTGCTTAACTGTTGTACGGGCAATAACATGCTGACCAATCGCTGCTTGAATCGCAATATCAAACTGCTGACGTGGAATTAAGTCTTTCAGTGCTTCAGCTAACTGACGACCACGTGATTGTGCAATATCGCGGTGTACAATAATCGCTAACGCATCAACACGCTCACCATTAATTAATACGTCAACACGTACCATGTCTGAAGCTTGGAAATGCTTAAAGTTATAATCAAGCGATGCAAAACCACGGCTTGTTGATTTTAACTTATCGAAGAAGTCCATGACTACTTCAGCCATCGGTAATTCGTACGTCACCGCAACTTGCTTACCATGGTAGCTCATTTTAGTTTGCATACCACGCTTTTCAACACAAAGCGTAATTACGTTACCTAAAAACTCTTGCGGAACTAGTATGTTAGCTTCAACAATTGGCTCACGGATTTCAAGAATATTATTCACCGGTGGTAAGTCAGACGGGTTATCTATCTGTTTAGTTCCGTCTTTAGTCTCTACTTCGTAGATTACTGTTGGCGCAGTGGTAATAAGATCAATGTCGTATTCACGCTCAAGACGCTCTTGAATGATTTCCATGTGTAGCATACCTAAGAAGCCACAACGGAAACCAAAGCCTAGTGCTGTTGAGTTTTCTGGCTCGAAGAATAACGACGCATCGTTCAAGCTTAATTTATCTAGCGCATCACGGAATGACTCATAGTCATCTGATGAAATTGGGAACATACCTGCATAAACCTGCGGTTTAATGCGTTGGAAGCCCGGTAAACGCTCTGGAGCAGAATTACGTTGTAAAGTGATGGTATCACCTACAGGTGCACCATGGATTTCTTTAATACCCGCAATAACAAAGCCTACCTCACCGGTTTTTAGGATACCCGTGTTGGTTTGTTTTGGTGTGAAAATACCGACTTTATCTGCGATGTGAACTTGATCATTCGACATGATCTTAATTTTATCGCCCGAGCGCAATTCACCATGCTTAATACGTACTAATGATACAACGCCTTGGTATGGGTCAAACCATGAGTCAATGATAAGCGCCTGTAGTGGCTCATCTTTGTCACCTTCTGGTGGCGGAATATCTTTAACAATGATTTCGAGTACTTCTTCAATACCAATACCAGTTTTAGCACTACATTGCACAGCATCTAGGGCATCGATACCAATGATGTCTTCAATTTCTTCTGCTACACGCAGTGGGTCGGCTTGCGGTAAATCGATTTTATTCAGAACTGGAATAACTTCTAAGTCCATTTCGATTGCTGTGTAGCAGTTAGCTAAAGTTTGAGCTTCTACACCTTGACCCGCATCAACAACTAAAAGCGCACCTTCACAGGCTGCAAGTGAACGCGATACTTCGTATGTGAAGTCAACATGTCCTGGCGTGTCGATAAAGTTTAACTGATATGTTTCGCCGTCTTTAGCTTTATAATTTAGCGTTACACTTTGCGCTTTGATGGTAATACCACGCTCACGCTCAATGTCCATTGAGTCTAACACCTGCTGCTGCATTTCACGGTCTGTTAAACCACCACAAACTTGGATAAGACGGTCAGAGAGAGTCGATTTACCATGGTCAATATGGGCGATGATCGAAAAATTACGGATATGCTTCATAAACTGGATTCTAAACTTCTATATAAAATGGACTAAGTGTATAAAGGGACAATTTTACATTTAATTGGCTTTAATCACCATCTATTTGAGTGAAAGGAATAGTAATTGCGTGAATTTTTATTACTTTAATATCATGCTTAAGGCTCTTAACCCTTGATTTTGCTATCGCATAGCCCGTTAAGCCACCAATCACGGCGGCTAAAATTTGCCAGCCTTCTGTAAGCGAAAAAGCCGAAAATGCGATTAAAGCAAACCCTAAACTAAACAAAAGGGGTAGCATGTAAACAGCCATAGCGTGTTTAACTAAGTGGCTATCATCGAGTGCTAAAGTTACTTTTTGCCCTACTTGGAGCTCTTTTTCGAAGGTATAAGGAAAGGTTTTTTTAGCTGTTCCAAACAACTTTGCAAAAACTTGCGAACCACAACGACCATTACAGCCGGCACAGGCTTGCTTTTGTTCTGCTTCTAAATTCGCTGTCGTGCCTTTTACCGACACGACAGTGAGGGTTTGTTCAATCATGATTTAAAGAGGTCGCGCTACCGACTCAGCTATAGCTTTGGCTGTCATAGCAGGGATATTACCAACAACCGATACATCAAAGCTACCACCATTGTGCACATACACAGTCGTTGCGCCTGAGGTTAAAGCACCGCTTGCACGCTTACCCGGTAAAGGTCTTTGAATAAAAACAGACACTTCAACAAACCCATCTGAATATAAATAATAGTCAGCAAGTTCATTATTTAAATCAAGTTTATGACGATCTGACTTTAATAACTTAAAGCCATCAGGAAGCCAACCAATTTTCCAATCA
The DNA here is from genome assembly GCF_004208935.1 of Pseudoalteromonas sp. CO109Y. Taxonomy (NCBI): domain Bacteria; kingdom Pseudomonadati; phylum Pseudomonadota; class Gammaproteobacteria; order Alteromonadales; family Pseudoalteromonadaceae; genus Pseudoalteromonas; species Pseudoalteromonas sp. CO109Y. The sequence goes on along the minus strand of NZ_SGPD01000017.1, from coordinate 55,294 downwards.
TTCGCTGCGCTGTCTTCATTATTGGCTAAATCGTTAGTCGCAAGCACCGCAGGAAAGTCACGATTTTGCATTTCAACTAACATAGGAGCAGGCTGCTCTGTTACGCTGATATGAGTTAACTGTAACTGCTCAAGCATCTCACCTTTATGATTCACATAGGCAGATTTAAGTAACAACGAAGACTCAGTATCTAACCAAATCCAATAGTTATATTTGTATTCATCTTTTGACTCGATACGCACTAACTGTGCTGAGCGCCCTGCAATACGGCCTTTTCCGCCAAGCACAAAATCATAGTGAGCGCTTAGTCGATTTATATCTTTAAAAAGTACTTCAGGAATTGGCCCGGCAATAGAGTCGGTTTTAACTGAGTAAGGCTCTGAATGAGGCTCAAAATATGTTACTTGATCGTCAACGCGCACCATTTCTAAGCCAGCGCCGTTGAGTAAACTTAGGTGCTCAAGTTCAATATCACCTTGTTTTGCATGTAACCAGCGATAAGGTTCCATAGCTTGGCCTTTTACAACCACAAATGATGCGTCAAAGTTGCGAGTATGAACGGCCGTAGCCATATCATTTAATAAAGTCTTGGCGGGATTTTCGTCGCTGGCAATGGCTGGAGCCGTTAATACCAGCGACAAAATAAAAGTAAAAACTTTCATTTAATTAGTTTTTTTCCTCGTCTGCATTTTCTGCAGTTTGCGATTTTTCTAGCGAATATGCAACACGTGCTTGACGTTGGTGCTCAAGAACTAATGCGCCAATACGCTGCTGTTGTAACTCACGTAAACCTTGCTCTGCATTTTCTAATGCAGGTTGCTCTGATGAGTAACTTACAGGAGAAGCCATACCTGTTAATGGTACTGTTTGTAATGTTGGAATATCACTTTGCGGTGACTCGGTGTTTTGTGGCAATGTTTGTACGCCCACAATCGCAAACATAGCAACACTAGCAGCAATAGCCACTTGGGCAAATGGACGACGCCAATTAAATGCTACCACGTTATCAGTGCCTGTTGCCGCCACGATTTCTTCGCTTTTTGGTGCCGTTGTTTTATTCGCGAAATCTGCGTAAACAGGTTCTTGCTCAAGTGATTCTGCCACTGCATCTGCAATGTCAAAATTAAAAGCGTTGTTATTTGCCTCAGCACGCATTACATCACCAATCATTGCGTAACGACCAAATGTAGATACATCGTCGTTTGTGATCGCTTGATCAGTTAACTGCTGCTCGCCGTCAAGTAACGCGGACAACTGCTCATTATCCAACTTGTTAACGTCTGCTTTTGTCATACTAAGACTCACCTATTAATGGATTCAATTTATTATCAATCGCCTCACGGGCACGGAAAATACGTGAACGCACCGTTCCCACAGGGCAATCCATAACCACGGCTATTTCTTCATAGCTCATACCTTCAATTTCGCGAAGGGTAATCGCGGTTTTTAGATCTTCAGGCAAACTATCAATCGTATTAAAAATTACAGCACGTACTTCGTCACTTAATAACAGGTTTTCTGGCGATGCGTTTGAACGCATTGCATCTGCACTGTCATAAAATTCTGCTTCTTCGGCATCAACATCGTTAGCTGGGGGTTTACGACCCTGCGCAACTAAGTAATTTTTAGCACAATTTACGGCGATACGGTACAACCAAGTATAAAAGGCGCTATCACCTCTAAAGTTAGGTAAAGCACGGTAGGCTTTAATAAAAGCTTCTTGTGCGACATCAGCAACATCACCTTGGTTCGAGACATAACGTGAAATCAAACCTGCAATTTTATTCTGATATTTTCTAACTAATAGGTTGAAGGCGTTTTTATCTCCTTGCTGGACCCTTTTAACTAGCGCTAAATCCAAATCCTGCTCGCTCATTCGAGCCGGTACTCCTCTGTTTGATTCTTGCTTGCTATTCATATACTCGCCATTGTTTACACAAACTCTGACTGCACCATGAATATAAAAGTTCAGTTTAAAATGATTTTTTTATAAAATAGCACGCAAATAAATTGAGTCATACCAATCTTATTACACGACAACCTCAATAACTGCTTAAAAATCAACGGTTATCTAAATTGAACTCACAATTAAAAACAGCTAACAATAAACTGTTTATGTGACGATAAAACTAATAAGATTGGTATAACGTATTAAAATGACTAATAGTGTTAAAGCAAATATGGTACATATACGTATACCACATAAAAATTTATTTGCTCAAACTTTTGGCACTACTAGCCGAGCATTGTAACCGCAAAGACCACAGACATGAACCAAAATAAACATCACATTACTGATGTCGCTATCATTGGCAGCGGCGCCGCTGGCCTTTCTCTTGCTTTATCGCTTGCTAATTACTGTAAGGTGACGGTACTTAGTAAAGGCGCATTAACTGAAGGTTCTACCTTATATGCTCAAGGTGGTATTGCAGCAGTATTTGATAAAAAGAATGACAGTATTGAATCTCATGTTGAAGATACACTCGATGCAGGTGGCGGATTATGTGACCGTGATGCGGTTCACTACACAGCGAGCAATGCTAAAAAATGTTTAAAGTGGCTAATTGAGCAAGGCGTACCTTTTGATATGGAGTTCGATTCAAAAGGTAAAGAGCGTTTTCATTTAACTCGCGAAGGTGGTCACAGTCACCGCCGTATTTTACATGCCGCCGATGCAACTGGCCGAGCAGTACAAACAACCTTAATTAGCCAAGTACAAGCACACCCTAACATCACTCTGTTAGAAAATTACAATGCTATCGATTTAATCACAGATAAAAGCTTAGCTAAAAAAGGCAAGCATGTTCACGGCTTGTACGTCTGGAATTGTGTTGATAAAAAAGTTGAAACTATCGCTGCTAAGTTCGTATCACTTGCAACAGGTGGCGCAAGTAAAGTGTATTTATATACTTCTAACCCTGATGTATCGAGTGGTGATGGTATCGCAATGGCATGGCGTGCAGGGTGCCGCGTTGCCAATATGGAGTTTAATCAATTCCATCCAACAAGTTTGTACCACCCAGAGCTGCAAAACTTTTTGATCACCGAAGCAATGCGCGGTGAAGGTGCTTATTTAAAACGCCCTGATGGCACTCGCTTTATGAAAGACTTTGATGAGCGCGAAGAACTTGCCCCTCGCGATATTGTTGCTCGTGCTATCGATTTTGAAATGAAACGCCTTGGTGCGAACTGTGTGTACCTTGATATTAGTCACAAAGACAAAGATTTTATCATTGAGCACTTCCCAACTATCTACGCAAAATGCTTAAGTGTTGGCCTCGACATTACCAAAGAAGCCATTCCAGTGGTGCCTGCTGCACACTATACCTGTGGCGGTGTTATGACTGACTTTAATGGCCGTACAGATTTAGATAACTTATACGCGGTTGGCGAAGTAGCTTACACAGGTTTACATGGCGCTAATCGTATGGCGAGTAACTCGCTACTCGAATGTATCGTGTTTGCCCATGCTGCCGCGAAAGATATTCTGAGCAAAATCGATGCAAGCCCTGCCCTTGAAGCCTTACCACTTTGGGATGAAAGTCGCGTAACTAACTCAGACGAAGAAATCGTTATTACCCACAACTGGCATGAACTAAGGTTATTTATGTGGGATTACGTGGGTATTGTACGCTCAACAAAACGTTTAGAACGTGCGCTTCACCGCGTTGAATTACTGCAGCAAGAAATTCACGACTATTACGCGAACTTTAGGGTTACAAATAACTTATTAGAACTTCGAAACCTAGTACAGGTTGCAGAACTTATTATTCGCAGCGCCCTTGAGCGTAAAGAAAGCCGTGGTCTTCATTACACGATTGATTACCCAGAGCAAAACGAAAATCCAACGCCGACAATTTTAACACCTAAGTCGGTTGCTGCACTGCAATAATTGCACGCTTTAAGCGCGAGAAACTTTCTTCATCAACACTGGCTGAGCTTATAATCAGCCAGTGTGATTGATAAAACCCAGCCAACCTCAGCACTACAAAATTAGCAAACACATAACTTTTAGCTGTTATCTGGCCTTGAATTTTAAGTTTGTCGTTAACAAACCTGAGCTCTGCTTGCTCTAAAATTATAAAACCCTTTTCAGGCTGTGCTTGTTGGACTTTTTTAAAACTAAGAATGGCTAAGAAGAAGCACGCTAAACAAGCCAAAAGTTGAGCGAAAACATGCTGGTAAACAAAGCATAAAGTGATGGCTGTTAAGCAAAAAAAGACCACAAAGGGTTTGTGGTCTGTGGTGTTATTTGTAACGGTAAATCTATACACGAACTCGGTCTAAAATTAACGCGACCATACCGTTAAGCTCTGGGTCTTTACACTCTTCATGACCCATGAACCAGGCGAATAAATCAGGATCATCGCACTCAAGTAAGCGTTGAAAAACGGCTTGCTGTTCTTTTGATAGTGAGTCAAACGCTTCTTCAACGAATGGCATAAATAAAACATCTAGTTCTAACATACCGCGACGGCATGCCCAACGAATACGTTCTTTACTGTGAATTTCAGTCATTTTAAACCTCGTACTTATTTGTCTGCAGTTTACCAAATTGCTATCGAATAAACAGCTATTTAAATTGCTACCCTAACTAAGTTATCATTAGCGCTCATTCATATCGTAAAGAAGGTTTTTATGTCGACTGTTTACGCATGTCCTTTATCTTATTCACTTATCAGCCTAACTGGCAAAGATAAGTTGTCTTACCTTCACGGACAAATTACGCAAGATATCAACAAATTAACTGATGATAACTTCCTTTGGGCTGGCCACTGTAATGCAAAAGGCAAGCTTTGGGGGGTGTTTAGGTTGTTTTCACACCTTGATAGCTATTACCTTGCGGGCTCAAAACCTGAGGTAGAGCAATCGCTAGTCGAGTTAAAAAAATATGCGGTATTTTCGCAAGTAGAAATTCAGCAATCTGAAAAACCGCTAATTGGCTTACTAGGTGATGACCTAACAGCGACTCTAGAAACCTTAGCAATTAATTTTGACGACGAGCACAGCGCAGTCGATTTTGCTGGCGGTAAAGCGTTAAAGCTTGCAGATGACCGCGTATTGCTTATGGTCAACGAAGAATTTAGCTTACCTGATAACGTCACAGCTCTTGATGATGACGCGTTATGGCAACAGGCAGCTATTGCCGCAGGCGAGCCGTCATTAAACAGCGACGCTATTGGCGAATACGTACCGCAAATGGTTAACTTGCAAGCGCTTGGTGGTATCAGTTTCAGAAAAGGCTGCTACACAGGGCAAGAAACCGTCGCTCGTATGAAATACCTAGGCAAAAATAAACGTGCTATGTATGTAGTTTCGGGCAAAGCTGAAGGCTTACTTGACGAGCTTGAACTCGAAACACAAATGGGCGAAAACTGGCGCCGTGCTGGCAAGCTTATTAGCCAAAGTTTTAATCAACAAACGCAAACCTTAATGGGTCTGGTTGTGCTTCCTAACGACAATGAAGCAGGCCAAATTTTGCGAGCAAAACACCTCCCTCAGGTAGAGTTATCTATTCAAGCTCTGCCTTACTCTCTCGAAGATGAATAAATAGGAATGACTATGATCGTAGCAGCAAACAAAGTGGTAAAAATGCATTATTCAGTATTGGATAATAACAAAAACACCATCGACAACTCTTTCGATGGCGAGCCACTAGTGTTTATCGTTGGCACGGGTTTCTTAATTCCAGGCCTCGAAAATGCGCTATTAGGTAAAGAAGCGGGCGACACATTCAGCGTAACAGTTGAGCCAGAGCAAGGCTATGGTGAGCGTCACGATGACCTAATGCAAGCAGTGCCAAAATCAATGTTTGAAGGTATGGAAATTGAAGTTGGTATGCAGTTCCGCGCTACGACAGACGCTGGTGACCAATCAGTGATGATCATTGAAATTCAAGACGAAGACGTTATTGTCGATGGTAACCACCCTCTTTCAGGTATTACCCTTCATTTTGATGTTGAAGTACTTGAAGTACGCGATGCAACTGAAGAAGAATTAGCACATGGTCATGTGCACGGTGAAGGTGGTTGTGGTCACAGCCACTAAACCATTACTATAAAAAAGCGCCATTGGCGCTTTTTTATATCTCAGTGCTTATTCAGCTGCTTTCTGTGCATCCAGTGCAGGCTCTGGTTCAGCAATATGCTCTCTAAGCGCAGCAAGTAAGCCTTCTTGGTCATTTGTCCCTAAGCGATAGTGCGTGCCATCTTTCATCGCCAATTCGACAGCACTAAATCCAGATACACTGTAAACCCAGCCATCATGCGTGATACGTAGACCAATACCATGGCGAAATGAATTACTTACCGCTCGAACAGATTCAATCTCATCAAAAGTCACTGTTTTACCAAATACACCCGGACCGAATGCCCAGCTTACTGTTTTATCGCTCACCTTAATCGTTAAGCCATGAAACAAAAAGGCCACCAGCACTAAGATAGCGCTAAACACCATAAGAGGAATATCTGCACCAATTAAGTTCCAAGCTAAGGCAATGAAGGCGCCAATCCAGCCTAAGATAACAAAAATAAAAATAGCATACTGTTTATGTTGATACATTCTGAAGTATTCTCTTAAAAGCTATAAACAAAGGTTGCACTCAGCTCAGAATCGTACTTGAGCTTATCTTCCTCTGGTTTTGAGTTATAGCGATACATGTAAGTAAATTTGAGTGATACATCACCCATAATTTTGCTGATCAGGGATGTTTCTGACTTTAAACGCGAGTTTAACCCTGACAATGATTGTTCATAACTGACATCTTGATTAAAGCGAGTACGAGCAGAGACCGTACGCTCCCACTGCAGCGCTAAACGAAGCAGATAACCCGTTTTTGTTTCATCTTCTTCTGTTGCAGTCTCTTGATCAGCCACCGAGCGGTATAAACCTGGCCCCACATCGATATCGACTTTATTCTTGCTGCCTTGGTAAATGCGGTTACCGTAACCCGTCGCTATGGTACTCTTAAACTCAAGACCACTAAACTTATCTCGCTCATAGTCACCATAAATGAAAAATGACTCATTTTTCACATTTAGCTTATAGTTACCTTGACCCGATACAAAAATACGGTCAGCAGAGACTTCTTCATCGCCGGTTTCTTCATTACGGTCACGTTTGTATAAAGTATCGAGCTTAAATTGGTTACGCCACTTTTCGAAATCTTGGTATAGGTTACCTTTAAGTTTGAAGCTGGTTGAGTTGGTATTGCCGCGGCTTACCATAAAACCAAACTCCATATCTCCGTACAGCAACTCGCCTTTATGAATTTTATGGATTTCTTCTTCTGATAATTGCCCGTATTCATGGAAATCTTCAAACGGATCAACAGCAAAAGCCTGCCAACTGCAAACTAGCAGGGCGGGAAAAATAATTCGTTTTATTGAATTAAAACAACTAAAAGTAGAGTCAAACATCGGCTGGAGAGTTATTCGCTATCTTTCCAAAGAATGTGGCAAAACGGTGCATCTTTGTCTCGGCTAATTAAAATTTTCGCAAACAAGATATCTTGATTGTCGAATTCAAGTCCTACTAAGACTTGTACAAACAGCTCAGGTTCAATTTCTAGTGCAACAAAATCTTGCCACTGCTCGTCAGGCTCACCTTCTTCAATAAAGCCAAGCTCTTCTCTGTGCTCGTTGAAATCAGCAATATCTTGCTCGCTTAAATTATCAGGCGCTAATTCTAAAAAGATATCATAAGCCTGATGAGTTACTTCTTCTTCACTGTATAAGCGTGGACCAGCCATTCCTTAAACCTCTGCACATGTGTATCGCTTTGAATCTGGCTATGATAACAAACCTCTTTTGAGTTTTACCAAAAAAAAAGCCAGGTTGCCCTGACTTTTTTGTAATTAATAACAGATTTTACTCAGCACTTGCTGTGCCTTTTATTTTTTCGCGCATTGATTGCACGAGCGTATAAAATAGAGGAACAAGCAAGGTACCAAAAATGGTTGCAGCTAACATCCCGAATAATACGGTAATACCGAGTGATATTCGACTCCCTGCTCCTGCGCCACTTGCAAACACCAATGGTAATACGCCAAGCACAAACGACAGAGCTGTCATCAATACTGCCCTAAAACGTAATCTTGCCGCATTAAGAGCCGCTTCAAAAATACTTTTGCCTGCCGCGCGTTCTTCCATAGCAAATTCAACAATCAAAATAGCGGTTTTGGTGGATAGGCCAATCAGTAGCACTAAACCAACCTGCGCATAGATGTTGTTTTCCATGCCAATTACATACAGCGCAAGCATGGCACCAAATAACGCCAACGGTACCGCTGCAATGACTGAGAACGGAATTGTCCAACTTTCGTATTGCGCAACCAAGAATAGATACACAAATACCACCGCTAAGCCAAACAAGATTGGCGCCATGTTACCCGCTTCAATCTCTTGTTTAGACTGCCCTGCCCACTCATATACATAGCCTGTAGGTAATTGCTCGGCCAGCTCTTGCATTGCTTTAATGGCATCACCACTGGCATACCCCGCCGCAGGTTGTCCGCTAATGCTTGCACTTCGGTATAAGTTAAAGTGCGTTAAACTTGTAGGGCCCAGAATTGGCTCAAGTTTAGCCAATGTAGTGAGCGGCACCATTGCTCCCTCATCATTACGTACATAGTAGTATTGTAAGTCTGCAGGGTTTTGACGAAAACGGCTTTCCGCCTGCATGATAACGCGGTAAGTACGACTGAATTGGTTGAAGTCATTAATGTATAACGAGCCGAGTTGCGCCTGCAAGGTTAAGAAAATATCGCTAAGTGCGACCCCTTGAGCTTTTGCCTTATTACGGTCAATTTCAAGGAAATACTGCGGCACATTCGCTCTAAATGTACTGTAAACATTTGACAGCTCTGGGCGCTGGTTCGCTTCATAAATCAAACCATTTAATACTTGAGCAAGCTCAGCAGGCTCACGCCCTTCACTGTCTTGTAACCTAAACTCAAAGCCAGCACTTGTACCAAGTCCAGGTATTGAAGGCGGGTTAAAGGCCATGATTTGCGCATCAGGCATCGCCCAGAATTGCCCCATTAAGCGCGTTAGTACCGCTCGTAAACCAAGTTCAGGGCTAGTTCGTTCTTCCCAGTCTTTAAGTACTACTATACCAAGCGCATTATTAGAACCCGCACCACCGAGTAATGAAAAACCAGAAACCGCAATAAAATCGGTTGCCGCTGGTTCATTTTTAACAATATCACCCAGCTTATGCATTACATCTTGGGTACGACCACTTGCTGCAGCATCAGGTAATTGCACATCAACAAAAAGAAAGCCTTGATCCTCTGCTGGTACAAAGCCTGTAGGCACCGTTTTTACCAACCAACCTGCAGCAGCAAAAATAACCACTGCAAACAATGCCATTCTTGCTGTACGTTTGAGGATAAAGTTAATCACTTTACTGTAACCATTGGTTGAGCGGGTAATGATGTTTTCAAACGGGGCTAGCCATTTAATCGGCTTCATGGCTTTTTCACTTAACAATAAAGCACACAAAGCAGGGCTTAATGTCAGTGCATTTAAAGATGAAATGAGTACTGCAAATGAAATCGTCACCGAGAACTGTTTATAAAGCTCCCCAGTTATTCCCGGCATAAAGCCTACTGGCACAAACACCGCAAGCAAAACTAAGGTCGTTGCCACTATCGGCCCAGATACCTGCTCCATCGCTTTGGTAACCGCTTCTTTAATTGGCAGCTTTTCTTCTTTTAGTATTCGCTCAACGTTTTCAATAACGATAATGGCATCATCTACCACGATACCTATTGCAAGCACTAAGCCAAACAAGGTGATTAAGTTGATGGAGTAATCCATCATCATCATAAACGCGAAAGTCCCCACCAAAGATACCGGAATAGCCACCGTTGGAATGAGCGTAGCGCGCCAATTTTGTAAGAATAAAAATACCACTAAAATAACCAAGCCAACCGCTTGGACAAGGGTGACGACCACTTCATCAATCGAGCGATTGATGAACTCTGTGGTGTCATAAGGAATTGAGTACTCAACACCATCAGGTAACTGTTTAGCCAGCTCTGCCATACGTGCTTTTACATCGTTGGCAACTTGCGTCGCATTCGCTTCTGTTAGCTGATAAATAACTATAAATGCAGTGTCTTGCTGGTTTAACTTTGCTGTTGTGCTGTAGCTTGCTGCACCTAATTCAATACGGGCAATATCGTGCAGGCGCACAAAGTTACCATCTTTACTCGAGCGAATAATAGTTTGACCAAACTCTTCAGGGGTTTTTAAGCGCCCTTTTGCCTGAATCGAATATTCAAATTGCTGGCTCGGTGCTGAGGGGGCAGCCCCCAGCTTACCCGCTGCTACGATGGTATTTTGCTCTTGTAGCGCAGCTTGAACTTCTGAAACAGTTAAACCCAGTGATGCCATTCGATCTGGGCGTAACCACAAGCGCATTGAATAGGTTTGTTCACCCATTACCTCAGCTGATGCAACCCCATTAATACGGCCAAGAGGCTCGGTTAAGTAGTTGGTTGCATAGTTGCTTAAGAAAATAGCGTCGATATTTTCTTGATTCGAGTATAAGTTGATACCAAGTAACATCGAGCTCGATTTTTTCTTAACCGACACACCTTGCCGTTTAACCTCTTCAGGTAAGCCTGCTTCAGCAAGTGCCACACGGTTTTGCACATTAACTTGGGCAATATCTGTATCTGTGCCGACCTTAAAATAAACAGTTATGTTGGCCGTGCCATTATTAGACGATGTTGATTCGATGTACATCATTTCTTCAACGCCATTAACTTGCTCTTCTATGGGCCGGATCACCGACTCTTCTACAATTTGCGCACTTGCACCTGGGTAACTAGCACTAATTTGTACTTGCGGAGGGGTAATTTGCGGATACATATTCACTGGCAGTAAAGCCATTGAAATTAAACCCGCAATGGTAATAACAATCGAAATTACCAAGGCAAATTTTGGGCGAGATATAAAAGTTTTACTGATCATATCTCACTCCTAAGAGTTAGCTTTGCTAGAAATAGTGCCGGTTGTTTCATCGACATTTTTTTCAACAGCTTTCACTTCAGCGCCTTGGCGTACCTTTTGTAAACCTTCAATAATGACTTTTTCACCAGCCTCTAAGCCTGACTCAACCACCCACATCGCATTAATACGTCGACCCAGTTTAACAATCCGCATAGCCACTTTGTTTTCGTCATCAACAACAAGCACAAACTTACCTTGCTGGTTTTCTTGTACCGCTACTTGAGGAATGAGTGCCAAGTCTTGTTTATTGGTGCTTTCAACGATCAAGGTGACAAATAAGCCCGGCATGACAATGCCATCTGGGTTATCAAAAGCGGCTCTAAGCTCAACCGTGCCTGTATTGCGGTTAATTTTGGTATCAGCAAAATCAAGTACGCCTTTATCAGGAAAGGTCGAGTTATTCGGTAAGCGTAAAGTTAAATCGATAGGCACATCTCGAGGGTCTTTATCTGACGGTGCTTGATGATTTTGGCGATAAGAGATGTAGTCAGCTTCTTCAACCTGAAAACTTACATAAATTGGGTCTACATCGGTCAGCTCCGCAAGCTCATTGGATGATGGCCCAACAATATTCCCCACATCATAGTTCACTTTACCAATACGCCCTGCAAACGGCGCACGAATTTCGGTATAACTTAGGTTAAGTTTTGCTTTTTCAAGTTCAGCTTCTGCGGCTTTAACAGCTGCGGTGGTTTGCTCAAAATTAGTGGTTAGTTTATCGAGGTCTGATTGTGAAATAAAACCTTGCGCAGCCACATCTTTGCCGCGTTTTAAATCACGTTCAGCGGCGCCTGCTGCGGCAATTTTACTTTTTAAATCAGCCTCAGCTTCTGACACAGTCGAGCGGTACTCAGATGGGTCAATACGCAGTAAGAGCTGATCTTTTTCAACCGATGAGCCTTCATTAAAGTGACGTTCAATAAGTTCCCCCTCAACACGGGCTCTAATCGCAACCTCTTGGAATGCTTCAGTACGCGCGACAAATTCTCGGTAATTACCAACTTCTTGTGTAACGACATTAAATACTGATACAGCCGGTGGCGGCGTAGCTTGTTGTTGTGCTTTATCATCTGAACAGCCAACCAATGTGGTTGTTAATGCGACAGAAATTGCAGCAAAAGCCAAAGAACGAGATGATTGTTTTGTTATGCGAGCTGTTTTGCGCATCAGCATATATTTACTCCTTGTAGCGCGACTTAAAGCTAAGTCTAGTCGTGTCATGGGATTTTGCGAAAGTATCTAACTAATCACAAAATCAAACTAGCGATGAACTAGCATCTTTGTTTTAAAAATATACACCAATTTGTAACTAAATATATGACAAGGTTACCCATTTTTGGAAAATATAATGATTCCTTGCGACACATCAGCAATTCTTTACTTAGTTGTAATTAACTCGTAAGCTCTAGCAAACAGGTCAGAGGAGTTACCATGATAAAACTAGAAATAAAACAACAAGTCGCATGGGTTAGCCTTGCTCGTCCAGAGAAACAAAATGCGCTCAGTTTTGCCATGTTTGTCGAGCTTTCAAACGTAATCAAAAAAATTAAACGTGATCGCAGCTTACGTGCGGTGGTTATCTCAGGCGAAGGCGAACACTTTTGCTCTGGACTGGATGTTGCTGCGGTGATGAAAAAGCCAAGCAATATCATCAAGCTTTTATTCAAGTGGTTACCAGGAAACCAAAATTTAGCGCAAAAAGTAGTGCTAGGTTGGCAAGACTTAAGTATTCCTGTGATTGCAAAAGTAACCGGACACTGCTTTGGTGGCGGTATGCAAATCGCACTCGGTGCTGATTACCGCATCGTCGATAAAAACGCTAAATTAGCGATCATGGAAGCTCGTTGGGGCTTATGCCCTGATATGGGGGCTAACGTGGTGCTTGCAGGTTTAATGAAGCGTGACCAAGCACTTTGGTTAGCAAGTCATGCTGGGCCAGTCTCTGCTGAAGATGCTAAAGAGTATGGCTTAGTTACACAGCTCACTGATGACGTTGATAAACAAACCGATGCCGTACTAGAAACGCTACTAGCGCGCTCGCCAGATACTCTGGCAGCAATTAAACGAATTACTCAGCAAAGCTACCGTTCACAGCAGCGTAAAATTCTCGCTAAAGAAACCTGGAGTCAAATTCGCTTACTGATGAACCCTAATACTAAAAAGGCGATTGCAAAGGCGAAAGGTGCAGAGGATATTCAATTTAATAATGCCAAATCATGGTAAGCTAAAGTCGCATAGTACAACTGACAAGGGTATGATGTAGTTGTACTTTATTCGCAATTATCTTGACTTATGAAATACCTTATCAGTAGTGTCATTATTCTTACCTGCTTAGCCGTTGCCAAGTTTTTAACGGCTTTGCTTGAAAGCTCTTTCCCTGCCCCATTACTCGGTATGGTGTTACTGCTCGTGCTACTATTAACGGGCCTCGTAAAAGAACAACATTTAAAACCAACAGCCAGCCCTTTACTTAATTACATGCCGTTGTTCTTCATCCCTGCTGGGGTTGGCATTATTGAGCACCTAGGTTTAATTTCGCAGAACTGGCCTTTATTACTGACTATTTTTATTGTCGTGCCGCTGAGTAGTGTTTTACTCATAGGCGCTGTTATCGCCTATTTTAAGGGCCGTGAAAATGACAGTTAGTTTATGGTGGCTCTGCGTTCCGTGCATTATTGCGCTTTTCTTAGTACTGCGTTTTTTAAACGCGAAAACCCAGCATGCCACTGCCAAAGCGCTTAGTAATCCTGTGTGCTGGGCAATTATATTAACTGCAGCCTTGTTAGTGGCACTAAAGCTCCCCTATGAGCCTTTTGCCGAGCACAGTAAAGTTTTAAGCTGGTTGCTTGAGCCTGCCATTGTGGCACTGGCTTTACCGCTTTATCAGCAATTTATCCACGTAAAAAAGAACCTGCTGCTAATCCTCATAAGTTGCAGCTTAGGGGTGATCAATGCCACCTTGGTAGCCTCGCTAATATGCTATGTTTTTGCAGCCCCTGCACAGTTAAGCGCATCTTTAGCAAGTTTATCTGTAACAACCCCTATCACCTTGTTAGTGACAGAGTCGCTAGGCGGAATACCTTCTTTAGCGGCAGCTATGGTGATTTTTATTGGCGTACTTGGGGCTATATTTGGTAATTTGATTTTCTCGTTGATAAATATCCGCAACGCCCAAGCAAAAGGTGTTGCTATTGGTACCGCTTGCCATGCCATTGGCACAGCATCACTGATTAGTGATCAGCCAAAAGCTGGTGCCTTTGCCTCTGTGGCGATGGCATTAAGTGCGCTTCTCAGCGCGATAATAGTGCCGATACTCTATCCTGTTATTCAGCATGTTCTGGTATAGTCAGAATTCGCAGTAACCTTGTTAGGAAAACACATGATTGACTCAGAAATACAGCAAGTCGAAAAATACTACAATCTGATCATGGAATATTTGGTCACCTACAGTATGCAAATTTTAGGTGCTATCTTAATTCTATTTATTGGCTTATGGATTGCGCAGAAAGTATCGAATATGGTTGCTGGCCTCATGCAGCGTCACAATATCGATATTACCCTCACCAACTTTGTCAGTAATGTCATCAAAGTATTGCTGATCATCATGTTCTTGGTTATTGCCCTTGGCAAAATTGGTATAAGCGTGACCCCATTTGTCGCTGCCATTGGTGCTGCATCACTAGGTGCTGGTTTAGCAATGCAAGGCATGCTTTCAAACTATGGTGCGGGCCTTGCTATCATTGCAACAAGGCCATTTGTTGTTGGCGATACTATTGAAGTAAAAGGCGTTAGTGGGCAAGTTAAAACCATTGAGCTTGGTCACACAATTTTGATTAACGAAGAAAAAGTCGAAATCACCATTCCTAACAAACATATTGTTGGTGAGATTTTACATAACTCGTTTAGCTATTCATTAGTTAAAGGTGAAATTGACATCGCTTATGATGCCAATGCAGATCTCGCTATTGAGCTTATCGAAAAAGTGTTAGACGAGCATGAGCTAGTTAGTGACTCTCCTCATGCACAAGTCGGTATTGAGCGCTTTGCTGAGAGCGGTGTTACCTTGAGCTATCGCTTTTGGGTGCCAACCACCAAAATTATTGAGACCAAATTAGCTGTGAACCGCAATGTATTTAAAGCAATTCAAGGAGCGGATATCGAAATTCCTTTCCCACAACGAATTGTTACCCTCAACCAAACTAATGATAAAGGCGCTTAAAGCGCCTTTTTTACAGCTCGTCGACAGAGATTGTGTTTGTTCAAAAGATTGTAGTACAATTTAAATGATAACAATTACTATCATCAATTAACGTCGGGCTATTTTTACCATGAGTAAACGTCTTTGGTTCCAACTACATGGTTGGTTTTCGCTCCCAGTATGGGTGCTATTTTGCTTTATTTGCGTCACAGGTACTGTATCTGTGATAAGCCATGAGCTTACTTGGCTGACCAACAGTGAAGCACGTGCAAACAACCCAAATGATTTACCAGCACTTGGTGTTGATCAAGTTATTAATAGCGTTGAAAAAGCCTATCCGACTGCCGATGTAATGAGTGTACTTACTTATGAGCCTTACTTGGTTAATGCGGTTATTTTCACTGATACCGACAAACCTTATGCTGTGGCTTACGTCAATCAATACACCGGCGAAGTTCAAGCGGTTAATGACACTATCTCATTCATTGAATTTATGCGTACCCTACACGGCTGGCTATTCTTCCCTTGGCAAGAAGGTTACAGCGTAGGTTACTACCTCGTCAGCGCTATGGCTTTTGTTATTTTAGGTGCACTAGTAACTGGTTTAGTGATTTATAAAAACTTTTGGCGCGCATTTAGTCAGCCAAAACTACGTTTTAACCAAGGTAAAAAAACCTTTCTAAAAGATTTACATACCCTAAGTGGCGTTTGGTCAATTTGGTTTATGGCAGTAATGGCACTAACAGGCCTGTGGTATTTGGTGCAAGCCATCATGTGGCATAACGAAATAGACATAGAAGAGCATGCACCGCTAGTGGCGGTTTCAACTTTGCCTGCGAATAAACAAACACCGCCAACCGATTTAAAAGCAGCACTTGCTATTACCAAAGAGAAATTCCCAGATTTCAAACCTAGTTATGTGATGCTGCCAGAGCATAACCGCGGCATGTTTAATATCATGGGCAGTGGCGATACTATTTTCTACGATAACTACGCTTACTCAACTTCAATCAATCCTTGGACAGGTGAAATTGCAGCAAGTAAAAGCCCAGAAACCATGTCGGGATTACTCACCCTTTCGCATATCGCCGATCCGCTGCATTACGGTAACATTGGCGGTCTGTGGACAAAGGTTATCTGGTTTATCTTTGGTTTGATTTTAAGTGGTATGTCAATCACTGGCTTTATGATGTACGCCGCAAAATTAGTAAATAACAAACCTGTAAAAGCGCGCCAAGCTGCGCCAGTGAATAACGTTCAGGAGGCAAACTAATGGCTCGTTTACAAGCAACTTGGTGGCAACGTAAAAAGTATGTTTTACATGCTGTGGTACTGGCTTTGCCTGTGTGGTTTATTTATCAGTCATTAAACCCTCAGTTTCCTGCACTTTGGCAAGAGCAACAAGCGGGCGAATTTAAAATCGCTCCAATGCCGCTTAATGAAGACGCCCCGTACTCACACCACAATGAGTATGTTAAAGATTTCTTTATCGCCTTTAATCAAGGTGACATAAGTAATGTTCGTCAGGCGTATTTAAATATTGGCCAAGCGCCTTTACCACTAACGGAGTTTGCTAAAGATGAAGAAGGCATAATGCATGGCACCAATCATGGTCAGCACGCCCATGCGATAGCTCCTAAAACCATATCAGCAGATGATAAACTGTGGATCACAATACAAACTTGGCAAGGCCAACTGCATACCCTCAAATGGGATATTCCCAGTCAGTTTATTACTCAATAACATCCGAAAAGCCACTCACTGAGTGGCTTTTTTGTATCTCAGCTAAACACTCAAGTCCCTTCCAAAATGGTTAAAGGTAAAATTTTTGTTAATTAATTTTACCGTTTACCTTTACAAAAGTAATAATATAATAAAGTATTATAAATGGTTTTCATTTGCACCAATGCTCTTAATTGAGTTATTAGCTGTAGATCAAAACTAATCCAAGGAGCAAAACACACAAGGAAAGCTCAATAACAATGATTTGGAGACACAATGATACTTTCAAAAAAAGCGCTAGCTGCGCTCAGCTTGGCAACAACCCTCATACTGCCCAGTGCTTATGCGATTGATAATGGCGTATACACCATTAAATCAAAGTACAGTGCTAAGTTTGTTGAAGTAGCCAGCGCGCAAACCAACGATGGTGCGAATGTTAGTCAATGGGCTGACACGAATCACGACACCCAGCGCTGGTTAATCACCAACATAGGTGGCAGCAACTATTCGGTTATTAACTTAAATAGTGGTAAAGCCCTAGAAGTGTTTGACTTCTCGACTGCCGATGGCGGCAATGTGGTGCAATATGAGTACGCTAATCTTGCCAGCCAACACTGGCAAATTAATGATGAAGGTAGCGGCTATTACAGCTTCATTAACGATCACAGTGGTAAGGCACTCGACCTTTATGCTTTTGATGGCAACGATGGCGCGAATATTAGCCAGTGGAGCTACAACGGCAGCGATGCACAGCAGTGGCAGCTAACCAAGCTTGCTAATGTTGAATCAACCCCTTGGGATCCATCCACAACCAATGGCGCTGCAGATCACTGGCCACTTACTGGTAATTTAGTCACCCACGATCCAACCCTTGGCTATGAAAATGGCACTTGGTGGGTTTTTCAAACAGGCCCTGGTATCTACGGTAAATATTCAAGTAACGGTGTAGATTGGAATGATGCCCTACCAATTTTTTCAAATGGTTTAAGCTGGTGGAGTAACTATGTGCCAGATCATGATGGAATTGATGTCTGGGCGCCTGAATTAAAAAGCTACAATGGTCGTAGCTGGCTTTATTATTCGATTTCGACCTTTGGTTCACGTGTTAGCGCTATTGGCCTTACCTCAGCAAGTAGTGTAGCAGCAGGTGATTGGCGTGATGATGGTTTAGTAATTAACACGACCAATAGCAATAATTATAACGCCATTGACCCCGATCTCGTGGTAGCAAAAGATGGTGCACCTTGGCTTGCCTTTGGCTCATGGAATTCGGGTATTAAACTAACGCGTATTAACCCAATGACCATGAAGCCATTTGGTCAAATCTACTCTTTAGCAAGTCGCTCTGGTGGTATCGAAGCACCTACCATAGTGTATCGCCAAGGCTACTACTATTTGTTTGTTTCAGTTGGCAAATGCTGTGATGGCACGAATAGTACTTACCGTATTGCGTATGGCCGCTCTAGTGACATCCGCGGTCCATACCTAGATAAAAATGGCACCGACATGCTAGCTAGCGGCGGGAGCATTCTTGATGCGGGCAATAGCCAATGGGTAGGTCCGGGTGGACAAGACATTTTAAATACCGATGTGATTGTTCGTCATGCTTATGATGCAGGTGATAATGGCACCCCTAAATTGCTCATCAGCACCCTGAATTGGGATGCTAATGGTTGGCCTAAATACTAGTTCTCCCCACTAAGCGCGTGCAAGCGCGCTTTTTACAATCTATCTAATATACTGCGAACAAATTCAGAATTAAGAATCTGAGTTACTGCCCCGCTACACCATAAATAGGCACGTTGAATCGGGTAACCTTTAAAAATCCAACGCTTTCGCACATGATTAAAGTCATGCAAATAGTCAGCCTTTGCTTGCGGTAACGAGTCATTAGCTAACTTATGCCATGCTTTATAAACCCCACTCATATCGGCACCACGCATAAAACGCTGTAACCAGCGAGGAAAGCGTGCAAAGCGAATCGCTGACTGAAAATCAATAATGTAAGGCTTGCCGTCTTTTGAACAAATAACATTACCTAAATTACGTAAGTCGAGGTGCACCACGCCGCGGCGATGCATTTTTGCTACCAAACGCTCAAATTCTTTAAAGAACTCACTCGGTAAATGCTGCTGTTGCAAGGCAAGCTGGCGAAGTGGTGTGCCTTCAATAAAATCATAAGCAATGGCAATCGATGACAAGCGGCAAAAGTTATCAACCACTCCGTCTACGTCTTGCAGGCGTGCCAGCCCCTTGTACTCTTGATTGATAAAAAGCGGCGCGATGGTTTTTCTCACCCACCACGGGCTGTGCTGAAAGTCTTTAATTATTAAATCAAATTTCGCGTCTTTATAACGATAAACAATGGCATTGGCAAAGCGGCCTGTGTGAACAACCGACAAACCTTCTGGGCTAAATTGATGAGCTGGAAATTGAGCGTGAAGCTGCGCAAGCAAAGATGATTCAAACATAACAACCCGGACTTGTTAAAATTAAATGCCTAGGCAACTATATTATCAAAATGCGTCTACAGCGACAATGTACCGCTTAGAGAAATTTATGCTTTTAAATTATGAATTGCTCTAAACAATAAGCTTGCGAGTTGCTCTTGCTCATCATCAGAGAAGCCTGTGAGTGCTTTGCGATAGATATCATTTACAGTGGGTAAAATTTCCGGGTAAAGCTGTTGGCCTTTTTCTGTGAGGCATAAAAGAGTTGAACGGCGATCTTCAACTGACTGCTTTTTAGCAACTAAGCCCTTGTCTTCTAAACGAGAAAGTAAGCGACTCATGGCACCACGGTCATACACCATGTGCTCACAAAGCTCAGCCAAGGTATTTACTTTACCACGCGCAAGTAGCACAACCACAATGTACTGAGCCGAGGTTAGCTCTTTATCCTCTAAAGCATTATCAAGATGAGTCACTAGGTTTGAACGTAAGTAAGAGACTAAGCGACCTAAGTCTTGCACGGGATCTAAATCTTCAATACAGCACAGGCCAATTGATGCAGGTTCTTTCATATTTCCTCTAAAGCGGTTAATAGCAATTCATAGACAGTTAATCGGAAAAATAATTCAATCCTATTAGATTGCTTCAACGGCTATGAATAGTGTAGCGTGAACAAGCGTACTAACTGTCGGGGGCGTTATGCTAACTAAACAACATATTATCAAGTATTTATCTCTTACAATACTGCTACTTCTTTGTTGGCTAGAGCATTATAACCATTTCATTATGCGCTTTATCGACAGCGCCCTTGTACAATCAACCCTAGTGTACGCTTCATCTCGTACAGTTAATGCTGCTATATCGCTATTGCAATCAGCCGAAGTGGGCATTGGTATTGCGAGTATTCAACCTGCACAACTACTCGACCCAGTCAATGACCTAGCTGAATACATGTCGGATGCTATGCGCCTTGCAATAGGCTCGTTATTTTTACAGCGCATTTTATACACCATTTCTTCTGGGGTTATTTTTAGTGGTGTATTTACAGTTTCGGTTGTCGCTTACCTTATTTGTGAATGGCGTAACTTCTTACCCAACTTGCGTCATAAAATTATGGCAAGCCTGATTTTAATTCGCTTCTTAGTGCCAGCAGTAGTACTTACAACTGGTCTTGTTAGTCAAATATTCTTAGATGAGCAAATAAACCAGCAAAGTGAAATCGTGAGCGAAAAAGTCGATACGGTGAATAGCAGTGCAAATAATACCTCAGCCCTATCTGCCAAGCTAAAGGCCGAGGTCGATAGTGAAAAACAAACCATCTTCGACAAACTCTCACTATTAAATGAGCAGCAGATAAAAAACCACCAGCAAGCGACAGAACTCAAAGTTAAGCTGGCAGAGGTTGATAGCCAAATAGAGGCGATTCAAGCAACTCGCAGCTTGTCTGAGCGACTGACCTTTACTGAGCTTGAACAAGCCAAACCATTACTTGATAAAAAACAGCAATTAACAGCGCAGTTTAATGCAGTACTAAACCAGCAAAGACAGCTGAATCTTGACAAAGACGCCTTAAACGAACAACTAGAAAACCTTAACGCATCACTCAATCATGACCAATCGTCGCAAGTGAGTAAAATTATAGACACCGTCACCTCTGGCATTAGTAACATGGTGGCAGCCGTCGAAGACTTATTTATCGACTTTTTGAATATCTTGTCACTGCTGATTTTAAAACTGTTATTAATGCCGCTAATATTTTTATACCTATTTAACAAAGCCTTTAAGGCCATTTGGCAGCGCCGCTTTATGGATGTGGTAATACAAACAAAGCAACTGGCTGTTAATCGCTGATATTTCAGCTAAAGTTATAAACCTAACTCGTTTTTAAAGGATATAAGTATGACTGAGCAACGCCATAACCACATTCCCCAAGAAGCTTTCGATTGGTACGATGAATACGCCCATGGCTTGATGGACCGCCGTACCTTTATGAAAAAGCTGGGTGGCTTAGTCGCCCTTGGTTATTCAATGGCAATGCTAAGTAGCGCTTTACTGCCAAACTACGCATTAGCTGAGCAAGTGTCCTTTAATGACCCTGATATCAAAGCCAGCTATAAAACCTTTGACTCGTTTAAAGGCCATGGCGAAGGTAAAGGTTATTTAGTCGAACCCGCTAATTTAACGGGCAAGCTCCCAATAGTATTAGTGATCCACGAAAACAGGGGCTTAAACCCTTATATTAAAGATGTTGCTCGCCGCCTTGCCAAAGCCGGTTTTATTGCCTTTGCGCCAGATGCATTACACCCTCTTGGTGGCTACCCTGGCAATGACGATGAAGGCCGCGCCATGCAACGCTCTATGGATAAACAAAAAATCCAACAAGACTTTATAGCCGCAGCAGAATACATAAAAAGACACCCAAATAGTAACGGCAAACTTGGTGCGGTAGGCTTTTGCTTTGGTGGTTATATGGTTAACTACTTAGCAGCAGTTGATAGCAAATTAATTGATGCGGGCGTGCCTTATTACGGCACTCCTGCCGTTAAAGAACTCAGACAAAATATCAAAGCCCCACTACTAGTACACTTAGCTGAATTTGATAAACGCGTTAATGCAACATGGCCAGAATACGAGAGCGACTTAAAAGCGCATCAAGTGCCTTACACTATGCACATGTATGAGCAAGCAAATCATGGTTTTCATAACGACTCTACATCTCGTTATGATGAAAAGCAGGCGGAGCTGTCATGGCAACGCACATTGACGTTTTTCAATGAGCAATTGATTTAAACAGAGCAATTTCATACACTCTCGAAAAAATTTTAGGCTAGAAAAGAGATGGAATCGCAAGTCAGTTATCGCTTTGACTCACAGCAAACCGCCAATCGGTTTTTAAACAAGCTTAAGCACTGGTCGGTGGCTAAAGTCACTGCGAGTCTTTGCCAAGGTGGTTATGGCGTAAAAATACGCTACGAAGTCGATACCAGTGGCTTTGATTACACCCTTGCAGAGCTTGATGATTTAGCAATGCAACACGAAGGCGAAGAGATTTAATTATCAAATTCTAGACATAAAAAAACGGCTAACTTAGGTTAGCCGTTTCATTTGAAAGCCTTACAATAAAACGCTACTTATAAATCAAAGCTACGTGAAATAGACGCAACAATTCGCTCGTCTGCGTACTCAGAATTAATGCTGGTATTTTCACCTGCAATTTCAATATTAAAGCCCGCATAGCTCGTTTGATACGCCAAACGATAATGCTTGTATGACTTATCACTGCCATCCCAGCTAAACTTATCGCCATCTAATGAATTAGATACATCAAAGCTGGCACGAATTGCATGATTTGGCGCTACTTCAAATGTGTGCGCTACCATGTAGATTAAATGGCCTGCACCAGTACCAAAGTAATCCCAAGTATACCAAAAGTTAAGCTCTACTTGACCAATGCTGCTGGCATAACCAAATTTCGAATACACTTCTGGGTAGTTGCCATCGCTTGAGTAATCTTCACCGTGGTAAGAGTAGTAAGCAATACCATAATCAACACTAAGGGTGTCAGTTAACTCAGCATAGTTACCAAAATACGCATCCCACTCGATGTCTGTGCCATCGCCAAAATCTACATTTGAAGCCCACGTACCTACATACATACCTGAATCTGCAAAGGCATAATCTAAGCTGCCCTGAATCGCTGGGTCATTCATAGTTTGGCTTACACCATTGAAGGTGTAATCTGATGCCAATGTAACCGTAGTCGATAAGTCAGCCATGGCTGATGTCGATAGTAATGCCAATGGCAACGCTACTGCTAATACTGTTTGTCTTGTTGTCATGTTGGTTTCCCTTAGCTAACTGTTTCTATTTTTGTGTAATCTAATTTATTGTCTTTTGGTGAACCTTCGATATTTTTCACTGTTTTTAACTTGCTGTAGCCAATGAACGCAGCACAGCCGAAAAATAACGCAATAACGAGCGCACCAACCCATTGGATCTGTAAAAAGTCGAACTTAAACAGCAGGGTTAATAATGAAAGCGCCACCACATTTAAGGCAATATAATTAAATTTACCTAAACGTTTCACCGTTAAGTTTAGGTTATCTGTGTATAAACGGATCAAAGAATCAAGTGAGTTGATCACAAACACCACACCAACAAACACCATAGCGATGTTTTTCAGGCCTGCTGTTGCAATACCCGCTTCATGATATTGATACAAAACACTAAACCAGATAGCGATTGGAATAGACGGGAAAATCAACATAGCCGCCAGCACTTGGTAAGTTTTTAAACCACCCACAAAACGTGAGGTAAATTGACCAATCATGATGCTCCAAGCAAACCACCAAAACAGGTAGAAGGCATGGTAATCATTCAGCGGTAATATAAATTCATTGATATTGCCGAAGTAACCGCCGATCAACGCAAGGTTATCAACAAATGCTGATGTTTGTGCATCAGAACCAACAAAGGCACCGAACCACATAAATGCGATTAAAGCGATAAACAACCAAGTAGTAGAAATACTTAAAAAGCGTACATACTTAATGTCTGTGCTCGAATAAACAGCAAAACAAATCGCTGCAAACACCATTAAGTAGAATGTCGGAATAATTGACTCACCATCACCAAGTGACGGCAAATACCAAGGTAAATTCGACAGCAGTAAAAATGCAGTAAATGCGCATGTACCAATAATAACGATGTTATTAATTAGTTTTACCCAAGCAATTTCAAAGAACTTTACTTTGGGTTCTATTACACAGAAATAAAAGCACGTAAGGAAATAAAATCCCCAGATCAAGAAGCCCCAATAACCAAATTCGATGGCTAGAGGATTGGCAAACGCATACTCTGGGCTTGCTTTTATGTCTGCATAACCTGCAAACTCTGTCAGTGGAAACATAATCAAGCCAACATCTAGGCCCGATGTAAATAAAATTGCAATGAACGTAAACGTTCTAACCGGTGTGACGCCAACACACCTAACCGTACCCCATTTAAATAAAATAACCGCAATTGCTAACAGGGTAAAAATGATGCCAGCACTAAGCCAAAAGGTCATAGTTCCCCCCCCAAAATAAGTAATAATACTTCATTGTTTCTCCAGTTTTATCCCTCGCATTAACGCACCACAAACAACTCGTGATGCGCGCCACTGCAAGCCCCACAGCCGAAACTGCGGGTGGCCTGATTAGATCTCCGAACTACGCTGCGTTGATTGCCATTGTTTTTCCATGGCAACATCTGCAGTTGATGCCGATAACACAGGCTTACCTAAAATGTGGTCCGCCGCTTTTTCTGCCACCATAATGGTTGGCGCATTTAAATTACCGTTTGGAACGGTTGGGAAGATAGATGAATCCACAACCCGTAAACCTTCGATACCGTGTACTTGAGTTTGCGAGTTAACCACGGCCATCTCGTCCTCACCCATCTTGCACGAACACGACGGATGGTAAGCACTCTCAACCGCTTGACGAACAAACGCATCGATTTCTTCATCGCTTTGAACATCTTTACCGGGTTGAATTTCACCATCGCGATATTCATCAAACGCACTTTGCTCAATAAGCTCGCGAGTTAGACGTACGCAAGCTCTAAAGCCTTCAATGTCATCTTGATGCTGTAAGTAGTTAAATTGGATCTTAGGCGCAACCTGTGGATCCGCTGACTTAATCGTTACTGCACCACGGCTTTTTGGTTTGTTATGCCCAACATGAACTTGGAAACCATGACCATCAAAGGCACTCTTACCGTCATAACGAATGGCTGCTGGTAAAAAGTGATACTGAATATCTGGCCATTCAACACCCGGTTTTGAGCGAATAAATGCACATGATTCAAAATGGTTAGTCGCCCCTAAACCTGAGCGGTTTAATAGCCAACGAGCACCAATTAGCCCTTTTGAAACAAGGCCTAATTTGCCGTTTAAAGTAATTGGTTGCTTACACTTATATTGGAAGTAAAACTCCAAGTGGTCTTGTAAGTTTTGGCCAACACCTGGTAAGTGGTGTTTAACCTCAACACCCGCTTCGCTCAGGATGTCTTTATCACCAATACCTGATAATTGCAGAATATGCGGTGAACCAATTGGGCCCGCACTTAAAATAACGTCTTTTGCTGCAAATGCTTGCTGCTTAGAGCCAGATACTGAATACTCAACGCCCACGGCTTTTTTGCCTTCTAGCAAAACTTTTTCAGCTAAAGCACCGGTGACTAGCGTTAAGTTTTTACGTGACTTAACTGGGTCTAAATACTCACGGCTAGCAGAGCTTCTTACGCCATCTTTAACTGTCATATGCATTGGCCCAAAACCTTCTTGCTGGGCTGCATTGTAGTCATCAGTGTGCGCATAACCTGCTTGTTGGCCCGCTTTGATAAAGGCTTTATAAAGCGGATTAGCCATTTCATTTCCGTTATTAACCCCTAATGGGCCGTTATCGCCACGGTAACTGTTACCACCTAAGTAGAATGATTCCGCACGTTTAAAGTACGGTAAACATGCTTGATAATCCCAACCATTAGCGCCGTGTTGCTGCCACTCATCAAAATCTTTGGCATGACCACGTACATAGACCATGCCGTTAATCGATGATGAGCCACCTAACACCTTACCTCGTGGGCAGTGCATTTGACGGTTATCTAAATATGGCTCTGGCTCGGTATGAAATTGCCATGCATATTTGTCAGTATTCATTGGGATTGATAGCGCGGTAGGCATCTTTATAAAAATGCTTTTATCGCTACCACCCGTTTCAAGTAATAACACCTTATTAGAAGGGTCTGCTGATAGTCGGTTTGCCAACACGCAGCCTGCTGAGCCAGCACCGACTATGATGTAATCATAGTTCTGTGTACTCATTAAAATGGACTCTCTATATTGCTCATACCCACATAAATCGATTTAGTTTGGGTATAGTGATCTAAAGTTTCGATACCGTTTTCACGGCCGATACCTGATTGCTTGTAACCACCTACTGGCATTTCTGCAGGTGAATTACCATAGCTGTTTATCCAACAAATACCGGCTTGTAACTGGTGAATCACGCGGTGTGCACGCTGAATATCTTTAGTGAACACGCCTGCGGCTAAGCCTAGGTGGGTATCGTTTGCACGCTGAATAACGTCATCTTCATCGTCAAACACCAACACGCTCATTACCGGGCCAAAGATCTCTTCTTTAACTATGGTCATGTCGTCTTTACAGTCGACAAAAACGGTCGGTTCCACAAAGTAGCCGTTTGGCGCCGATGCAGGTGACAGAGCCTTACCGCCGGTTAATAAGGTTGCGCCTTCTTGAATACCTTTATCGATATAGCCAAGTACAAGCTCTTGGTGTTTTTTAGAGATAAGCGCCCCTAAATTCACCTCAGGATCCATTGGGTCGCCAGCAATAATATTTTGCTCAGTGCGTGTTTTCAGCTCATCAATAAACTGCTGATAAACATTTTTATGCACATAAATGCGCGTACAGTTAGTGCAGATTTCGCCTTGCGTATAAAAATTACCTAACATTGCCGCACTAACAGCTTGTGATACATCGGCATCATCAAATACTAATAACGGTGACTTACCACCAAGCTCCATGGTCACATCTTTAAGTGAACCAGCAGCGCTTGCCATTACTTTTTTGCCTGTGCCTACTTCACCAGTGAAAGACACTTTTTCAATATTTGGGTTTGCTGTTAACCATTGCCCTACTTCAGCAGCGCCTTGCACAACGTTGAATACGCCAGCAGGTACACCCGCTTCGATGAAAATCTCTGCAAGTTTAATTGCACCAAGTGGTGTTTCTTCAGAAGGCTTGAAAATAACCGCATTACCCGCAGCCAGTGCTGGGCCTGATTTCCAACACGCAATTTGTAGTGGGTAGTTCCATGCACCAATACCGGCACAGATACCTAAAGGCTCTTTACGTGTGTAGTAAAAATCATTGCCAACCATTTGTTGCTGACCCACTTGCGCAGGAGCAAGACCAGCAAAATATTCGATAACATCGGCGCCAGTTTCAACATCGACACACTCGGCTTCTTGCCAAGGCTTCCCCGTATCAAGTACTTCTACTTTTGCCAGTTCATCGTTACGTTCGCGTAAGATTGCCACGGCTTTTAATAAAATACGGCTACGCTCAATTGGTGTCATTGCAGACCATGCTGCAAACCCTTGTTTTGCGCTTTCGATTGCCGCGTTTTGAATAAACTCATCAGCGATTTCAACGTGATAAATCACTTCATCCGTTGCAGGGTTCTTAACTGCAAAGGTATCGCCAGTTTGATTCTTTAAAAAATGGCCATTAATAAAATTTTCGTAAACAGGTGTGGTCATTTTAGGCTCCATACTGTTTTATCAGTGAACGAATGTAGTCTTTAGCTAATCGCTCACAATTTTCGAATTGATCTTGGTCTGACTTACTTAATACGGCTCTTAGCCATAAACCATCGATCATGGCTGCACTTAGCTCAGCAGCTAAATTGGCATCGCTATCGCTCATTAACTGTTTGAATGAGCTTAATAAGTTACTAAATAAACGTTTACTATTTACGTTTTGTAAGCGATGCAACTGGGCGTCGTGCATTGAATGCGCCCAAAAGCTCAACCAAGTTTTGGTGTTGTTGCTTTGCTGCTGAATACGCGAAAAGTTTGCTTCAACGATAAACATTAATCGTTGCTCTGGACTAGTTTGTGGCGTTACTTGATTCAAAAGTGCTTGCTTTAAGCTGGTCAATAAATAACGCACAGTGGCTTCAATTAAGCCCTGCTTACCACCAAAATAATGACTGATAATGCCAGACGATAAGCCTGCCTTTTTACTAATGCTATTTATGGTGGTGCCTTGCAAACCAAGCTCTGCAACCGACTCTATTGTGGCGTCAATTAACTGCTGACGACGAACAGGTTCCATTCCAACTTTCGGCATAATTTTTTATTGATTGAACGTTCAATTAAAATAAAGGTTAAGGTAATGAGCATGGCAATTCAAGGTTGACAAATTGTAAACAACCGCAAAGCTACACACGTAAGTTAAGCTAACCCACTGTTCTTACGCTCATTATCAGATATATAAAAAAGTTTTAAATTTATTCAAAATAAAGCCTAAAAAGTATGAATTTAAGCTGAAATGCGGAAAAAAGAGAAAATTTATTGCAGGCGTATTTTTAATAAAAAAGCGCTTATAAAAGCGCTCATATTAGGCACAAAGTTAAGCAAAGCTCATTCGTGGTATTTACGAATAACCGCTATCTTGCCATCTTCGATTTCGAGCACATCCATAATGGTTTGCGTGTATTCAATTTCTTGCTGGTTTTGTGGATGTATACCTTTAGCGTGATGGGTATAACGTAAAGCAATGGCAGAATCATTAAAAATAAAGGTATCGAGTAAGTTTGCTTGGTATTCAGTGTGTGCCCCAAGGTAAAAGGTCATGCCTTTACGCATCATCGCTTTGCCATCTGGCTCTCTAGAATCATCTGTTTGATAAGGTAAGTGTTGATTTGCTACATCGTCAGTTAATAAAGCTAAAAAGGCTTCTAACTCTTTGTTGGTGGCATTGGGTGCTTGTGTTGCAACCATGGTATTAAAGTACTGCTGTGCTAATGCTGTAAGCTCTGGGTTAGCTTGCTTTGCTTGGCTGCTAAATGTGCTCAACAGGCAAATAGCCAGAAAATAAAGGTGCTTCATCGTTATTCCTTGTGGTTTTAGTTATTGACTAATAATCAAACTACGAACCTAAAATAACGACAAAGCCCCGAACTATCAATATTTTAGTTTAAGCTGTTTGTGGCTTTGGGATCTCGCGTTTATCTAAATAACCGCTGTATCGTGTTGCAATTAACGCAGCTAAACTGATTATAGCGCCAATCCAAGCTGTGTCTTGCAATGAGTAGTTTTCAACGACAACGCCACCTAACACAGAGCCCAGCGCAATACCGATATTAAACGCTGCAATGTTTAACCCTGATGCCACATCGACGGCATTGGGGGTGAACTTTTCGGCAAGTTTAACCACATAGACTTGCAGCCCAGGCACATTACCAAACGCAAATGCCCCCCATACAAGTATGGTCAGTACCGCAGCGACTTTAGATTGCATGGTAAAGGTCAGCACTAACAGCACAATACTCAAAGCACTAAAGATAATGGTCAGCGCACTAATGGGGCCTTTTTTATCGGCTAATTTACCGCCGTAGATATTGCCAACAGCAACCGATACCCCATATACCAGCATGATTAAGCTAATAGTGGCTGATGCAAATCCAGTTTGCTGCTCTAAAATAGGCGCTAAATAGGTAAAGGCAGTAAATGTGCCGCCATAACCAAGTATGGTCATCAAGTACACCAGTAAAAGCCTAGGTTGCACCATTACTTTTAGCTGCTTACTCAAAGTCGCTGGTTTACTTTGCTTTAAGTTGCTCGGAATTAAAAACGCGCTACCAACCAGTGCAATTAAGCCCAGTAAAGACACTACTAAAAAGGTCGCTCGCCAACCAAAGTGCTGACCAATCCAAGTCCCTAATGGCACACCGGTTACTAATGCAACCGTTAACCCCGTAAACATAATCGCAATGGCACTGGCTTCTTTATCTTTACTGACAAGCCCAGTAGCGATCGTTGAACCAATTGAGAAAAACACCCCATGGGCAAGGCCTGTTAGAATCCTTGCGGTGATCAAGCTACCATAATTAGGTGCTTGCCAAGCCAGTAAATTACCAATTACAAATAGGCTCATTAAGCTAAGTAATACATGTTTTCGATTCCAGCGCCCGGTAAGCGCGGTTAATACTGGCGCCCCCACCGCAACCCCTAATGCGTACAAGCTAACAAGTAGCCCGGCACTCGGTAACGAAACCGCTAAATCATCAGCGATGGTTGGCACTAGGCCGACAATCACAAACTCAGTGGTGCCTATGGCAAACGCACTGAGAGTTAACGCAAGTAATGCTATTGGCATCACATATCCTCTGTTTAATTTTGAAAGTGCGGCTATTGTGGCTAAAATTAAATTTGCAAAAAATAGCAGTAGTGACAAAATACTTTTGTCAAAAATGAAAAGGTAAAACCATGAGCGTGATCTCCAACACCCAAGATTTAGAAGCATTTATTAGCGTGGTTGATACCGGCGGGTTCTCAAGTGCAGCCAATGCATTAGATGAGCAAGTAGCAAAAATATCACGGGCGGTAACTCGGCTCGAAAAATCATTAAACGTTACCTTATTCAACCGCACCACAAGGCGCATTGAGCTAACCGAAGAAGGTCAGTTATTTTTAGGCTATGCTAGAGAAGCACTGAGTCAGCTCGCACAAGGCGAAGAGGCCTTAAAGCTTTTGCACTGTGCGCCATCAGGAAAATTAAGAGTCGATGCCGCAAGTCCTTTTGTGTTTCATCAATTAGCGCCACATTTAAAAGCCTTTAACCAAGCTTATCCTGATATAAAGCTCGAGATCACCAGCCACGACAACATTATCGATTTACTTGAGCATAAAACCGATATTGCTATTCGTATTGGCGAACTCGCTGACTCAAACTTGCATGCGCGCACTTTGGGAGTTAGCAAACTACAGCTCGTTGCCAGCCCTGATTATTTAAAAGCGGCGCCACCATTAAATGAGCTAACCGACTTAGCCTCGCACCAGCTTATTGGTTTTACCGATGCGCCACATTTAAACCACTGGCCGCTAACCACGCCGTTAGACCTGAAATTTTCAATCAGTGCATCAAGTGGTGAAACTGTGCGTCAGCTTTGTATTCAAGGTCATGGCATTACCTTGTTGTCGGAATTTATGATCAACGAAGATTTAAAAGCAGGCCGTTTAGTAAAAGTGCTTGAAGGCGAGGTACTGAGCCCTAATCGCCGCGAAAAAGTGCATGCGGTGTATTACCAAAACAGCGGTGTGTCATCACGAGTATTAGCGTTTTTAGACTTTATAGCACCCAGGTTAACGCTTTAGTTTTTTGCATTTTTAACAAAAGTGTTTTGTGATTAGTGGCATTAATTTCATAAATAATTTTCGTTATGCTGAAAGCATATTCGCTTTCAAGGAGCCGTAATGAACAAATTATTCGATACCGTACAACTTGCCGGTCATACATTAAAAAACCGCATTGTTATGCCACCGATGACCCGCTCTCGCTCATCACAACCGGGTGATATCGCCAATGAGTTAATGGCCAACTACTATGCACAGCGTGCCAGCGCTGGCTTAATTATCAGCGAAGGGACACAAATATCAGCCCTAGGTAAGGGTTATGCTTGGACACCGGGTATTTATACTGCCGAGCAAATTGCAGGTTGGAAAAAAGTAACCGACAAAGTTCATCAAGCTGGTGGCGTTATGTTCGCTCAGCTTTGGCATGTTGGCCGAGTGTCTCACCCAAGTAACACAGGTGGCGAGCAACCAATTGCGCCATCTGCTATTGCAGCGAAAGACGTTAAAGTTTTTATTGATGAAGATGACAAACCTGACTTTGTTGCCACAGCACAGCCACGTGCAATGAGTCATGACGACATCAAACAGGTTATAAACGAATACCGCCAAGCTGCCCGTAATGCAGTTGATGCAGGGTTTGATGGTATTGAACTTCACGCTGCCAATGGTTATTTAATTAATCAATTTATTGATTCAGAGTCGAACCAACGTACTGATGAATACGGCGGCAGTTTAGAAAACCGCTTACGCTTTTTACAACAAGTGACACAAGCGGTATGTGATGAAATTGGCGCTGAGCGTGTTGGCGTGCGCCTTGCTCCACTCACAACCCTCAATGGTACGGTCGATGATAACCCGTTTGAAACCTATATTGGCGCAGCAAAAGTACTCAATGAACTCAACGTTGCTTACCTGCACATTGCCGAAGCTGATTGGGATGATGCGCCATTAATGGAGCAAAGTTTTAAACAAGCACTGCGTGAAAACTATGCCGGGTTAATGATTTATGCAGGCAAATACACTGGCGAGAAAGCAGAGCAAGCATTAGCCGCAGGCTGGGCTGATTTAATAGGTTTTGGTCGCCCGTTTGTTGCAAACCCAGATCTGCCAGCGCGCATTGAACAAGGCATTGAACTGGCTCAGCATGATCCAGATACCTTATTTGGAGGCGGTGCTAAAGGCTACACTGACTACCCTTTAGCAACGCAGTAACGCGCTAAAAAAGGTGGCTCGTCAACCAAAAGCTCAATACAATAAAGCTGATGTTGGCGAGCGCTCTTAACCACCAAGGAGCAGAGCTAAACTGGAGTTGGCTGTACTTGCTTACTAATACCAACACGCCCATCACAGTAAACCAAGGAGTAAAAAAGAATAGTGGCTTTAACTTCACTAAACTCACCGCTAAATCGTGCAGCGCCCCACTGACAGCAAAAGTCACAACAAGGGCACACCAAGCCGGCATAATGTCATTGCAAGGCTTCATTACATACCGAGATAAATAATAGCTCCACACCGGATTCCAATATCGCCAAAACAGATAAAACGAACTCGCACCCAGCGAGCGTGTCAGCATATTGCGCAACGAATCTTTATGCCCAAGGGGCACACCTGTGCGTTTTTTAACGTATTGAGCAAGGGTAATAGCTGCAGACACCGACTTTCTCTTTTTTACTAATGACTAATTCAGACTACTAAACAACCAACAAAAGAGAAACCAAAACAAGGCCAGAAATTGTAACGGTTTATTTTATTCGTATTGGTTTTGCGCAGATAGATAACTAGTAATCACCCATTACTTCTGCTATCAACAATAGAGGGACACCAATGAAAACTTCATTATCATTGATTTGCTACTGAGTGGAACATTGAAAGTGTACCCTAATGGAGTATACTATGATTTATAAAACAAAGGATTTTGTTTCGCGCACGAAAAAAGAAAGTCTGTCTGATGCTGATTTAATAAACGCTTGCAAAGAGATGTCAGCAGGCCTTTACGATGCAGACCTAGGTGGTAATGTCTATAAAAAGCGCGTAGCCATGGGCAGTAAAGGAAAAAGAGCTGGTTATAGAACTATTGTCGGGGCGGTAATTGGTGATAAATATTTCTTTCTCTATGTGTTTGCTAAAAACGCTAGAGCTAATATAAACGCTAAAGAAAAATTAGCATTAAGAGAGTTAGCAAAAGAGTTTATTCGATTTTCCCAAAGTGAACTTGAACAACTAGTCGATGATGGCTAACTTTTAATTGTAGGTGATGATCATGAGTGACATATTAAAGTCAGTTCACAAAACAGCGAGTGGATTAAAAAAGTCAGGAGTTATAGACAAAACGACGATGCGTAAATTTGACGCATTATGCCTTACAAGTGTTCATGAATTTACCCCCGAACAAGTTCGTAATTTAAGACTGAAATACAATCTCTCACAACCGGTTTTTGCTCAATACTTAAATGTCAGTGACAAGTTAGTTAAAAAATGGGAGCAAGGTGATAGCTCACCAAGAGGAGCAGCATTGAAAATGCTCACTCTGGCAGAGCAAAAAGGGTTAGAAGTAATCGCTTAAGCCTAATCCAAAGCGCTGTAAAACTCACTTCATTAAAATCACATCTTACTTTTTACTTTATTAGTCGCTTGGCTGGTGGCGGGGTCGTCTGGCCAAAAATGTTTTGGATAACGCCCTTTCATTTCTTTTTGCACATCGCGGTAACTTGTTTGCCAAAAATTAGCTAAATCTTGAGTTAGCTGTAGTGGTCGCCGCGCTGGTGATAATAGCTCCATTAATAATGGTAGTTTACCTTGGGCTAGCAAAGGCGTGCTGGTCATGCCATACACTTCTTGCATGCGCACACTGAGCTTCGCAGGGCCATCGAGCTGATAGGTCACTTTTACATTTGAACCACTTGGCACTGTTAATCGCAACGGGAGCAATTCATTCAATAAACTTTGCTGCTGCCAATCAAAACAGCTTTTAATCGCTTCGCTGTAATTGAACTTTTTTAATTGCTCAAGGTTTTTAATATCATCCAAATAAGGTGCAAGCCATTGGCTATCGGCAATTAATTCATCGTGATTTAAAAGCGGGAATGACTCTGGTAACAGCTTACTTGCCAAGCTCATTCGAATAAGTAACTGCTCACTGTCGGGTTGTTCATTAAATAACGAAAAGCCCTGCTTACTAAATAAGTTTAACCAGGCTTTGGTTCGCTCGTTTTTATCTAGTGGCTGTTTACTTGGCTGACTCGCTATTGTGATAGCACCGAGCTTGAGCTCATCTTGATGAATAAAACGCCCTGCTTTTTCATCGTATTCGCAGCGAGTTTGCTCAGTAAATAAATGCGAAAGCTCATCTTCAAGCTCACTTGGCATAAAGGCAACAGCAGCAAAAACACGGTTTCCCTTATGGCCGCCCATATGCGCAATGGCAATATAGTCATCGTTATGCCAAAACTCCTCACTTAAATCGGCGCCTGCACCATTGGCAAGTAAATAACCATTACCGCGCTTTTTGGCTAGGCGGTCAGGAAAGGCAAGCGCCACCAGCAGCGACAAGTACTCTGTTTTAAGCTCATTAACCGGCTTGAGTTGCAAGCGCGATAGCCAATAATTTAATTGCTGCTTAAATACTGGGTGCGGTTTGCTGTGCTGGCTATGCAATGCCAAATTAAGATCAGCTGGCATACTAATGCGGCTTTCAAGCAGTGCAGTTAAATACCCCGCTAATACATAAATACCAGACATGCGCTGCTCTAGTTGCTTTGCCTTAATGAGCATATGCGAGAGGCGAATATCGGCTCCATAGCTCAGCATTTGGCTACCGAGGGCTGTTAGCTTTTCATTTTCATCAATGGCTTCGAGCATTTTCAAAAGTGCCGTTGCCTGTTTAACCTGCTGGCTACTAGGTGGGTCGAGTAAGCTAAGCTCAGCAAGTGATGCCCCCCACTGCTTTGCCTCTAATAACAATTGACTAATATCACTGGTCAAAATTTCTGGCGCATCATGGCTATTACGGCGCTCAAAAGTTTGTTTAGAGCCTAATCGATACACAACCCCCGGCTCAATTCGCCCAGCACGACCAGCGCGCTGTATGGCAGAAGAACGAGAAATACTTTGCGTAACAAGCTCTGTAACACCGGTTTTTAAATTGAAATTGGCAGCACGGCGTTTGCCGCTATCAACCACAATGCGTATTCCTTCAATGGTCAAACTGGTTTCAGCCACATTGGTGGTTAATACCACTTTGCGTTTGCCATTTTTAGCAGGCGCGATAGCAGCTTGTTGCTCGTTTTTATTTTGCTCACCATACAAGCTGAATACTTCGACGCTATCACCTAAATCATTTAAAGACTGCTGAACGCGCATGATTTCACGCTGCCCTGGCAAAAATACTAAAGCACTGCCCGTTTGCTCACTAAGCGCCTGTTTTATTACTGCAGGTATGTCATCGAGCCAACGGCTTTCGTCTTTAAGTGGAATGTAAACTTCATCAATGGGGTAGCTTCTTCCTTGTGATGAGATGATAGGACAGCTGAAAAACTCACTGTAACGTTCGCCGTCTAAGGTTGCCGACATCAGTAAGATTTTTAAATCATCGCGAAGTGCCGCCTGTGTTTCGAGGGCAAATGCCAAAGCCGTATCTGCGGCAATTGAGCGCTCGTGAAACTCATCAAAAATAAGTAAGTCTACATCACTAAGCTCTGGGTCATTTTGCAACATACGTGTCAGCATGCCTTCAGTGACAATTTCGAGTTTAGTTGTAGAACTTACTTTTGATTCACCACGAATGCGTAAGCCGACACTGTCACCGACTTTTTCATTTTGCTGGCTTGCCAAATACTGGGCAATATTGCGTGCGGCCAGTCGTCTTGGCTCTAACATAACAATGCGTTTAAAGTGACCTTCGCGCATTAAAGTAAGAGGCAGCCATGTTGATTTACCCGCTCCCGGTGGCGCTTGCAATAAGGCCA
This sequence comes from Pseudoalteromonas sp. CO109Y, assembly GCF_004208935.1. NCBI lineage: Bacteria > Pseudomonadati > Pseudomonadota > Gammaproteobacteria > Alteromonadales > Pseudoalteromonadaceae > Pseudoalteromonas > Pseudoalteromonas sp. CO109Y. The sequence goes on along the minus strand of NZ_SGPD01000017.1, from coordinate 19,008 downwards.
TTGGGTTACTCTGTAATGTGGTTAACAGGGATTGATAAATATCTTGAACTGGCAGCACGTTAGGTATCTCTTACTTTCTTTTCGCGCATTGTATCAAAAAACTAAAAATTGCGATGGCTATAGGCTTATTTTCTATCTCGGGCTTTAGAAGTGAAAACATTGCATTCTGCCAGTTTAGACTTATTCTTGATTAAACGACCAAACAAAAATCAGAATAAGGAATTAACTTGTTCAGGATTTACACCCGTATTTTAATCACCTTGCTACTTTTAGTTTTCCCGTTTCAAAAAGCATTTAGTCAGCAAAAAATTACGGTTGCACTTGGCAATACACTACCACCTTGGGTGATGGTTGAAGACAACACAGGCATTATTCCTGACTTACTTCGTGCAACACTCGGTGTTCACGGTTATCAAATACACTTTGTCTACGTTCCCTATGCAAGGCGGATCCCTTTGTACACTGAGAACTTAGTTGATGTTGTGTCTGATATTAATGAAAAAGTTATCGAAACCCATCAAATGAGCGGTTACTTTTCAGATATTGCTTACAGCTACGAGAACTTCGCTTTTAGTCTGGCCAAGCAAAACCTGCAGCTTAGCTCTATTGCACAATTAAAACACTTTAGTGTTCTTTCATGGCAAGGTGCAAAAGAATTACTCACACCAGAATATCAAGCAATGGCCAGAGAAAACCCACAATACGCAGAAACCTATGATCAACTTGCACAAGTACAGCTTTTGTATCGAGAGCGCTACGAGGTGATCCAGATGGACGGTAAAATTTTTGATTATTATCGAGCGTTAATTAATATCAATGACGAAATTGATGTCTCTAAACCTGTGCAACGATTTGCGTTATTTGGCAAAAACCCCAGTGGCTTTTTATTTCGAGACGAAGCCTTAAGAGACCTGTTTAACGAGAACTTGCGTAAACTAAAATCAACTGAAGAATACACGCGGATAATCAATCGCTATACCTCTAAGAGCCACTAAGTATCTAAAAACTAGCGCAACAGAAAATATTACAGGCTGATTCTAAAAACTACGTAGTAATTGCAAACTTATAAATTCCACCCATTATATGTAAAATCATAAAATAACTATAAATCAATCAGTTAATAAATTTCACCAAATTGGTACAGCGATTGCTCTTACTAAGATGAATGTTTAACAAAGTAAGGAGATTATGATGAACAGCGATCGTTTAGAAGGCAACTGGAAAGAGTTGAAAGGTAAAGCACAACGTAAATGGGGTGACCTTACCGATGATGATTTAGATAAAATTGAAGGTAGCCGTAAAGAGCTGGTTGGTAAACTTCAGCAAAAATACGGTAAATCTAAGGAAGAAGCTGAGCGTGAAGTCAGCGACTTTGAAAAAAGCCATTAATTTGAGCAATCAATAAAGCCGCTAATTGCGGCTTTATTTATCAAGCAGGCTCATGCTTTGCTAAATCAACTTCAGCAACCGTTTGATTTTTACCTTGCGATTTAGCACGGTAAAGCCGTTTATCGGCAATGTTAAAACAGTGATCCACGCTCTCATCAGCAACGCGCACGTACAAGCCAATACTTAAGGTAACATGAAAACGATGCTGGCCGCTCGTAAATGGCTTTTCAGCAAGCTTCTTATGGATTCTTTCAGCGACTTTTCTGGCTCTAAGCTCATACCCTGTTGGGATCACTATTAAAAACTCTTCGCCTCCCCAACGGGAAATAACATCTTCTTCTGTGCACACTTCTTTAAAGACATCAGCGAAAAATATTAGCACCTCATCGCCCACTTGATGACCGTAGGTATCGTTGATTTGTTTAAAGTTATCAACATCCATCAGCAAGAACACAGCCCCTTCGCCAAAGCGCTTATCTTGCAAGCATTCAGTTGCGTAGCGACGGTTAGCGAGTTCAGTCATCGCATCAGTACGTGCAAGCTTTTGATTAAGCTTAAGTTGTTCCATTAACTGCAAACTGTATTTATTGCGGTAATATTCGTAGAAGCCAGCCAAAATACATAAAATCGAGAAACACAGCATGACACGTGTAGGAAAGTAATGACTCGGATAACTGTAATAACCAAATTGATCGGTAAAATAGAAAAGCACCGAGATAATAATGGCAAGCAAGATAAGATCGAACGCTCCGCGCTTTAAACCACGAATAAAAAACGTCACGGGGGATACGATAAACAACCACAATGGCCCCGTGCCATTGCTCCCCCCAGAGACAATTAAAAAACACATCATCGAATAGAGGGCGTACAGCATAAGTACTGCGATGGTTTCGTCACGATTTTTAATGACAAAAGGGGAGGCAAACACAAAGCCGCCAATAATCAATAAATAGCTAAGGGCATGGTAACCATCTTGATAGCTGGTGATCGCCATTAAAAACGAGGTAATCGAACCAATAAATGCAAAAACACGTAAAAATCGTGCTTTATCTTTGTCACTTGCATTCACTGTATCAATCACAATTTCACCTTAGATTTCTTGCTCAATCTCAACAATACCAATCCGCAATAATACTAAATCATTTTGAGGGATTAAACCTGTCGCTACCTGCGTTAAAAATTTCTGATTTAGAACAACTAAATAACGAAATTTTTGCCTTGTTATCAACGAGGTTTTATTGCCTCAAAATAGACCACTTAATTAAGCGAATTGGTATAACTTTAACACAAATATTTAAAATAGAAGGAATTTGCCAGTATTAAAGCAATTAAAAAGAAAAAAGTATGATAAAAAATGGGCATAAAAAAACGAGCCATTTGGGGGCTCGTTTTTAATTTAAACAAAAGCTAATAACTAAAGGTTATTATTCTGGTTCATAGCCCAAATTAGGCGACAACCAACGCTCAGCTTCTGCAAGAGTCATGTTGGTACGCTTAGCGTAATCTTCAACCTGATCTTTTTGAATTTGCGCCACTGCGTAGTACTTAGCTTCAGGGTGAGAGAAATACCAACCAGAAACCGCCGCACCCGGCCACATTGCATATGAACTTGTTAGCTTCATGCCAATACGCTGTTCTGTATCAAGTAACTGCCAGATTTTCTTCTTCTCTGTATGTTCAGGACAAGCAGGATAACCTGGCGCTGGGCGAATACCTTGGTAGTTTTCACGAATAAGTTCATCGTTCGATAGATTTTCATCTACCGCATAGCCCCAATACTCTTTACGCACTTGCTCATGCAAATATTCAGCAAATGCCTCAGCTAAACGGTCTGCAACGGCTTTAACCATGATCTTATTGTAATCATCTTGCTTAGCATCGAAGGCATCGGCAAGGTCATCTTCTTCAAGACCACCAGTAACCGCAAAAGCACCAAAGTAATCAGGAGTGCCTTTTGGCGCAATATAATCAGCTAAACAGTAGTTAGCAAAGTCGGTTTTTTCTGTTTGCTGACGTAAATGACACGATGTAGTTAAAAGCGTTGTACGTGACTCATCGGTGTAAATCTCAATGTCATCCCCTACTCGGTTTGCAGGGAATAAACCAATGACACCGAGAGGTTGTAGCGCACCTGATTGCTCAAGCTCATCAAGCATTGCATTAGCATCTGCGAATAAGCTTTTAGCCTGTTCACCTACAATTTCATCTTCAAGAATACGTGGGTACTTACCAGCGATTGACCACGTCATGAAATAAGGTGTCCAGTCGATGTACTGTCTTAACGTCGCAATCGAAACATCTTTAAACTTAGTCACACCCAGCTTTTTCGGCACAGGTGGCGTGTAGTTGTCCCAATCGAGTTTTACAGCGTTGTCGCGAGCACGCTGTAAAGTAACGGGTTTTGAGCGCGGCTTTTTACGTGCTTGTTGTTCACGTACTTTTTCATACTCAGCCTTGGTTTTCTCTAAAAATGCTGGCTTTAACTCTTTCGACAGTAAATTAGAAACCACACCTACAGCGCGGCTGGCGTTATTTACATAAACCACACCTTTATCATACTGCGGCTCAATTTTAACCGCAGTATGCGCTTTAGAGGTTGTTGCACCACCAATCAGTAACGGTAATTCAAAACCACGACGGGTCATTTCTTTCGCAACATGCACCATTTCATCAAGCGAAGGGGTAATAAGCCCTGATAAACCAATAATGTCGGCTTTTTCGTCAATGGCGGTTTGCAAGATTTTCTCTGCCGGCACCATCACACCAAGGTCGATAACCTCGTAGTTATTACACTGCAGTACAACGCCTACAATATTCTTACCAATGTCGTGTACGTCGCCCTTAACGGTTGCCATAACCACTTTACCATTGGTTGCGCCCTCTTCTTTTTCAGCTTCAATGAAAGGGTCAAGATAGGCAACGGCGCGCTTCATTACACGAGCTGACTTAACAACCTGTGGTAAGAACATTTTACCTGCACCGAATAAGTCGCCTACTACGTTCATGCCATCCATAAGCGGGCCTTCGATCACTTCGATAGGCTTAGCTTTGCTCTTACGGCACTCTTCGGTATCTTCGTCGATGTACTCGGTAATGCCTTTTACTAGCGCATGTTCAAGGCGCTTTTCGACAGGCCAAGTACGCCACTCTAAATCTTCAACTTTCTCTGCTTGCGCCATACCTGAGTATTTGGGTGCAAGTTCAACAAGTCGCTCACCAGCACCTCGATCGGTATTGAGGATCACATCTTCTACAGCTTTGCGCAGCTCTTCAGGGATATCATCGTAAACCGCTAATTGGCCCGCATTTACAATGCCCATGTCCATACCCGCTTTAATCGCGTGGTACAAAAACACTGAGTGAATAGCTTCACGTACTGGGTTATTACCTCGGAACGAGAACGACACATTCGATACACCACCCGACACTTTACAGTGCGGTAAGCCTTGCTTAATTCGGCGCGTACCTTCGATAAACTCAACAGCGTAGTTATCGTGCTCTTCAATGCCCGTTGCGACGGCAAAAATGTTCGGGTCAAAAATAATATCTTCTGGCGGAAAACCAATATCATCAACGAGTATTTTGTAACTACGCTGACAAATCTCGAACTTACGATCAGCAGTTTCTGCTTGCCCGGTTTCATCAAACGCCATTACAACCGCAGCAGCACCAAAGCGTTTAATTAACTTAGCTTGGCGGATGAACGGCTCTTCACCTTCTTTAAGTGAAATTGAGTTAACAATGGCCTTACCTTGAATACACTTTAAGCCTGCTTCAATCACTTCCCATTTAGATGAGTCGACCATGATAGGTACTTTTGAGATATCAGGCTCTGAGGCAATTAAGTTTAAAAACTTTACCATCGCCGCTTTCGAGTCCAACATGGCTTCATCCATGTTGATATCAATCACTTGCGCGCCATTTTCTACTTGTTCACGGGCAACATCGAGAGCGGTCTCGTAATCTTCTTCCATGATCAAGCGCTTAAACTTAGCGGAGCCTGTTACATTGGTACGCTCACCGACGTTAGTAAATACAGCAATTTGGTCAGTCATGTCGGTTTCCTAGTTTAAGTTACACGCTTCAAGGCCCGATAAGCGCATACGCACTTCAAGCTCAGGTAATTGGCGAGGTTTAACACCCTCAAGGCCTTTCGCAAACGCCTTAATATGAGCCGGTGTGGTGCCGCAACAACCACCTACAATATTGATAAAGCCAGACTTGCCCCAATCAATAATTTCTTGGGCCATTTCAGGAGCTTCTAAATCATATTCGCCAAACTCGTTCGGTAAACCTGCATTTGGATGCACCGAGGTAAAGGTTTCACAAACGCGCGATAACTCTTCAACATACTGGCGCAGTAAGTCTGGACCAAGGGCGCAGTTAAGGCCGATTGATAGCGGTTTAATATGGCGAATTGAGTTATAAAATGCTTCTGTGGTTTGCCCTGATAAAGTACGGCCTGAGGCATCGGTAATGGTGCCTGAGATCATCACAGGTAAACTACGACCAGCTTGTTCGAATGCTTCTTCCACAGCAAACGAAGCCGCTTTTGCATTAAGGGTATCAAAGATGGTTTCTATTAAAATAAGGTCAGCACCACCTTCCATCAGTGCCTGTGTTGACTCAACATACGCCGCCACCAGCTTATCAAAGTTGATATTACGATAACCTGGGTCATTTACATCTGGTGAAATAGAACAGGTCTTTGACGTTGGCCCAAGTACACCGGCTACATAACGCGGTTTGCTAGGATCTTTTGCTTCAAGTTCATCACACACGCTGCGTGCAAGCTTCGCTGACTCGAGGTTGATTTCGCGGCTAAGGCTCGCCATGTCGTAATCTTCCATCGAAATAGTCGTGGCATTAAAGGTATTCGTTTCGATGATATCAGCACCGGCTTCTAAGTAAGCACGGTGAATATCAGCAATGATTTTTGGCTGAGTTAGGCTTAATAAATCGTTATTGCCTTTAATAAGTACATGCCAGTCTTTAAAGCGCTCACCGCGATAATCCTGTTCTTCTAACTTATATTCTTGGATCATGGTGCCCATCGCGCCATCGAGGATTAAAATTCGCTGTTTTAGCGCCTCGGTTAATTGTTCGCGTTTATTCACTGCATTACTCGGCATAGTTGTTAGTCCTTACATCTTGGCTAACTAAGTTAATATCATACGGTGTAGTTTGGTACACATAATAGTTTAACCAATTCGAAAACAATAAAAAGGCATGGCTTTGCCACGTTTTCGACGGTTCGTTGTCTGGGTTATCGTCAGGGAAGTAGTTTTCTGGCTTAGGCGCATCCGCTGATTTTTCTTGGTCACGTAAATACTCCCCTTTTAAGGTATGAGCATCGTACTCTGGATGGCCAGTAATATACACTTGGCTACCTGATTTATTTTTAATTAAGTAGGCACCAACTCGCTCTGATCCGGCTAATACTACCAGCTCTTCGCAGGCATTAATCTTATCGATATCAATATGACCATAACGAGAATGTGGCACTAAAAAGGTATCATCAAAGCCACGCGTCAGCGCTGCATGGTCAAAATAGCTTTTATGAGTAAATACGCCACTGAGTTTGTTTGGTTTCAGATCACGTTTTAGGCCATAGTGATGATAAAGACCGGCATGGGCCGCCCAACACGAAAACAGCGTAGACGTAACATGCTGCTCTGCCCAATCTAAAATAACTTTTAGTTCGTCCCAGTAAGCAACTTCGTCATACTCTAAATGAGCAAGCGGCGCGCCTGTTATGATCATGGCATCGTAGTTATTATCTTTCACTTCTGAAAAATAACGATAAAACGTATCCATGTGCTGTTCAGAGTTACTACTGGTGCGATGGGTATCTAAGCGCAACAGCTCAACATTAACTTGCAGCGGTGAGTTTGCTAACAAGCGAATAAACTGCACTTCGGTTTCAACTTTGTTTGGCATTAAGTTTAAGATGGCCAAACGCATTGGGCGGATTTCTTGCGTTTTAGCACGACTTTTTGGCATTACAAACACGTTTTCTTGACGTAACTTTGCAATGGCAGGCAATTCATCTTTTACTGTAATGGGCATAGCTGGCTCCGAGCATACTTATCTGACTGCTAATTATGAACGGATAGTTAGAAATTTCAACCTCTAGATGTTTAGATGTCCAAATGAATTTTATTTGTTTGAAAGCAAAGCCCATAAAAGCCTGTTTCGTTGACGTATACGCGACAGAGCATCTATACCCAAGCCTCCTCAAGATGCAGAATTCAGCGTTTCACAGGTGCTTAATATCAAGGCGTTACTTTGCAAGAATGGCAGTCCCTTTTAAAAAGTAACAACGATGAGAGTAAGTGCCTGTGAAGCGCCCAAAGGGTTGGTTTAAAAGCGATTTATACTGCGTTATTGATTTTAACAATAGAACCACTATTGTTTGCAATCAATGCCTTGCCTAAATCGCTTTTAATTCCAACTGAAACTCGCACCTTGAGGTGGTTTGGGTATACAATATACGCTGTTAATTTTTCTTATAAATTGAAGGCTCCTTTCATGGTGTTACCAGATAAGTTTATATTCTCGATGAGTCGAGTTTCTAAGGTTGTGCCACCTAAGCGCACTATCTTAAAAGATATTTCTTTACACTTTTTCCCAGGCGCAAAAATTGGTGTGCTAGGTCTAAACGGTGCAGGTAAATCAACGTTACTTCGCATTATGGCTGGTGTTGACCAAGACTTTGAAGGTGAAGCTCGCCCTCAACCAGGCACTAAAATCGGTTACTTACCGCAAGAACCTGTACTAGACGAAAGCAAAACAGTTCGCGAAACAGTAGAAGAAGCAGTAAGCGAAGTTAAAAATGCTCTAAATCGTCTTGATGAAGTATACAACGAGTATGCAATGGACGGTGCTGACTTCGATGCACTTGCGAAAGAACAAGGCGAACTAGAAGCTATCATCCAAGCACACGACGGTCACAATATCGACAACGTGTTAGAGCGTGCAGCTGATGCATTACGCCTTCCACCTTGGGATGCAAAAATTGAACACCTTTCGGGTGGTGAGCGTCGCCGTGTTGCGATCTGTCGTTTACTACTTGAAAAACCAGATATGCTTATTCTTGACGAACCTACCAACCACTTAGACGCTGAGTCAGTTGCTTGGTTAGAGCGCTTCTTACACGACTACGAAGGTACTGTGGTTGCTGTAACCCACGACCGTTACTTCTTAGACAACGTAGCAGGTTGGATTTTAGAGCTTGACCGTGGTGAAGGTATTCCTTGGGAAGGTAACTACTCATCGTGGCTTGAGCAAAAAGATTTACGTTTACAACAAGAACAGAAATCTGAAAAAGCACGTCAAAAATCAATCGCGCAAGAACTTGAATGGGTTCGTTCAAACCCGAAAGGCCGTCAAGCTAAGTCTAAAGCACGTATGGCACAGTTCTCTGAACTTCAGCAAAACGATTACCAAAAGCGTAACGAAACGAATGAACTATTCATTCCACCAGGTCCACGCTTAGGTGACCAAGTTATCGAAGTGAAAGGCCTGAAGAAGAGCTTTGGCGACCGTGTATTAATCGATGACTTAAACTTTGCAATGCCGAAAGGCGCTATCGTAGGTATTATCGGTGCCAATGGTGCAGGTAAATCAACGCTTTTCAAAATGCTAAGCGGTGAAGAAAAGCCTGATAGCGGTGAGATCATTGTTGGTGACACAGTTGAGCTTGCAACGGTTGATCAGTTCCGTGGCGACATGGACGAAAGCAACACTGTTTTCCAAGAAATCTCTAACGGCCAAGACGTATTAAAAATTGGTAACTTTGAATTCCCAAGCCGTGCCTATGTTGGCCGCTTTAACTTCAAAGGTAACGACCAACAAAAATTCGTTAAAGACCTATCAGGTGGTGAGCGCAACCGTTTACACCTAGCTAAGTTACTAAAAGCAGGTGGCAACGTATTACTACTGGATGAGCCAACCAATGACCTAGACGTTGAAACACTACGTGCACTCGAGAACGCTATTTTAGAGTTCCCTGGCTGTGTAATGTGTATCTCGCATGACCGTTGGTTCCTTGACCGTATTGCTACACATATTCTTGATTACCGTGATGAAGGCCAAATTAACTTCTTCGATGGTAACTACACAGAATACGAAGAGTGGTTGAAGAAAACCTTAGGCGCAGAAGCGGCACAACCAAAGCGTATTAAATACAAAAGAATTGGCTAATTAGCTAATACTCAAAAAGCCCCTACCTAGGGGCTTTTTTGTTGCATTAAGCTTTACTATCACTCACTCCATTATGATCTATACTCATTAAGTAACTAAAGTGGGAGATACAGCTATGAATGAACGCAGAGAGTTTTCGCGGGTATTATTTTCTTGCCCTGCGATCCTTCGTATCGAAGATAACGACTATCACTGTCAGTTACTTGATTTATCTTTACAAGGTGCGCTCATTACTAAAAGTGATTCATTTTTAGTGCCTATTCATAGTAAAGCTGACTTAATCTTCACCCTGCCAGAGTCAACTATCGAGATTAAAATGCAAGTGGAGCTGTGCCATGTTGAGCATCAGCATGCAGGCCTTCGCTGCGAACATATCGATATTGATAGTATTACTCACTTAAAACGATTGATTGAATTAAACCTAGTTGATGAAGCTCTACTGCATCGAGAACTAGCGCATTTAATTCACGCTCCAGAGTAAACATCTGCTCAGAAATTCGCTATGCTGTAGCAAATTCAGCTATTCAATGAGCTATGCAGTTAAATCCCCATTTACCTTTGGTTTATCATCCTAATTATTCGTTTAGCTTCGATCCAAACCACCGCTTTGTAATGAGTAAGTTTGCTTATTTATATGAGCATGTGCAAAACCTTGGATTAATAAATGACAACCTAACTCAACCAGTGCTTGGCAGCCCTGAACCTCTTGAATTAGTGCACTGCGAAAACTATATCCACGACCTTTGGCACAACCGCTTAGATGAAAAAGCGATGCGCCGTATTGGCTTACCTTGGTCAAAAGAGCTGATGGCACGTACCTTTACTGCGCCTCTAGGCACCTTACAAACAGCACGTTTAGCACTTAAACATGGCATCGCTTGTCACTTAGCCGGTGGCACTCATCATGCCCATACTGATTTTGGCTCAGGCTATTGCATGGTAAACGACCTCGCTTTCACCAGCGAAACCCTGATAAAAAGTGGTGAAGTGACCAATATACTTATTTTTGATTTAGATGTTCATCAAGGTGATGGTACTGCAGCAATGCTGGCGCATCAGCCCTATGCTTATACCTGCTCTATTCACTGTGAAAAGAATTTTCCGTTTCGAAAGTCAGCCAGCGATTTAGACATAGGTTTAGCACCGAATGTCGCTGATAGTGAATACCTAGGCGTTGTTGACGATACGCTGAGTTATTTATTAAACACCCTAAACCCAGATTTAGTGCTTTATGATGCAGGTGTAGATGTGTGGCAGCAAGATGGCTTAGGAAAACTTGATATAAGCTGGCAAGGGATAGCACAACGGGACCATTTAGTTCTCAAACGTTGCCTTGAGCACAATGTACCTGTCGCAACAGTAATTGGTGGTGGTTATGATAAAGACCATCGCCGTTTAGCGGCTCGTCATGGCATTGTGGTAGAGCAAGCTGCTCGATTTTAAAAACGAAAAAGAAAAAAGGCCCGGTGGAGAAAAAACCGGGCCTTTGCTACTGTAACATTGGGATATGTTAGCAACTTTTTTCTAAGTTAAAACAAGTAGCTGTGGAGCTACCGAATGGTAATCTAAAGCCATCGCTATGCTCAAAACCGTGATGTTTACAATTGAAAAAGCAAACACTTGGCGCGCCCAGCCGCTGACGTCAATATTGCGACGATAGCCACGAAGCGCCATTAGCAACCACCAAAAACTCGTTGTACAAGCTACAGCCATAAAGGCTAAACCTGTATAACCACTAATGGTTAATAACATCACAACCAACGCATACACGGCGATATATAAAACAATGTGATGCTTTGCCTTCTCGATCCCCTGCGCTACTGGCAACACAGGAATTCTGGCCGCTTGGTAGTCGTTATAACGAAAGATTGCAATTGCATATGAATGAGGCATTTGCCATAAACTAAACATGACCAATAAAATCACAGCACCAGCATCAAACTGCCCAGTTACGGCACAATACCCCACTACAGGTGGTACTGCGCCAGATAAACTTCCGACAAAGGTGCCGTACACAGAACGACGTTTCATATATAAGCTGTACACACCGACGTAAATGACGTAACCAAAAGTAGCAAATAAGAGTGCCACTACGTTGGTATACACAGCTAATAAACCGAAACCAATAACACCAAGCACGATGCCATGTGCCATAGCCGCCTTTGCTGACATTTCGCCAGTTACTGTGACGCGTTTGCGAGTGCGCGCCATAGCAACATCAATATCACGATCAATCACGTTATTGATCGCGCATCCTGATGCCACTACTAAAGATAACCCTAGTAAGGTTGCGATCATTAACCATGGGTCAACATCACCACGAGAGGCTAGCAAGAATCCCCCCGCGACAGAGATCAAATTGCCCATGATAATGCCAGGTTTAGTGACATTTAAATAACGTCGAAACACTTCCTCGACTCCTCTAATTTTCAGCACAAACGCAATATTACGAAAGAAACTAGTTAGTAACAGACTGTGAGAACTGGAGACACAACCTCAAACTAACCAGCTCCTTTCGTAAATCTTTTTACCAATTACAAAGTAATTGTTATTAGTACATCATCATGGCGTTCGATTCGTAGATGATCCACACCGACAAACCAACCACCATCACGATAATTAAAGCACTAAAGATAAACGACAATGAACTTGCCTTGCCGTCTTCTGTTTTGAAGTTTAGGTGTAAGAAATATTTCAAATGCACCCAAATTTGCACAATCGCCATGCTCACGATGCACCATGCAGTGGTCGTTTTCGAAAAAGAACCACTCATCACAGCCCAAAATGGAATAGCCGTTAAAACCACTGACAGTAGAAAACCAATTAAATAGTCTTTAACGCTGCCATGTGATTGTTCGTTATGTGCATGAACTTCTAAGTTATTAATTACATGTGATTCACTGTGGCTCATTACATTGCTCCCATTAAATAAACAACGGTAAATACACAGATCCACACCACATCTAAGAAGTGCCAAAATAGGCTTAAACAACTTAGGCGTGTCACTGTTTGTGGGTTTAAACCACGGCGCACAACTTCAATCATCAGGACAGTCATCCAAATAAGACCAGCTGTTACGTGAAGACCGTGTAAGCCCACCAAAGAGAAGAACGATGTTAAAAAGGCACTTTGCTGAGGGCCATTACCGTGCGCAATTAGGTGATGGAATTCGTAAACTTCCATACCAATAAACACTGCACCAAAGGCAAAGGTAACCAGCAACCAAGTTAACGTAGCCGCCTTTTTCTGCCCATGAGCCGAAATCATCGCAAAACCAAAAGTGATACTACTAAGTAGTAGAGCTGCAGTTTCAACTGCAACAAAATCAAGTTCAAAAATGTCTTTACCCGACACACCGCCAGCAGTGTTCATGAACAATACTGCGTAGGTTGCAAAGAATGATGCAAACAACAGGCAGTCGGTCATAAGGTATAGCCAGAAACCAAATACGGTGTTACCACCTGTATCGTGGTGCTCATGGTCATGTGCATCGACATGACCGTGTGCGCCGTTTAAGGTGTCGAGTCCTGCAGAAATGCTACTCATGCATTCACCTCCTTAGTAGCGGCTGTATTGTGAGCCGTTTCTAGTTCAACAATTTCATCTGGTTGCACGTAGTAATCAACATCGCTGGTATAACAACGCTTGATGAACACCACGATAGCACCCAGTAAACCAAAGGCTGCAAGCCACCAAATGTGCCAGATCATGGCAAAACAGAAGGTTGTTAAAGCTGCGCTCATTAATACACCTGCCGATGTATTCTTTGGCATATGGATTGGGCTATAAGAGTCTTCTTGCTTGTAAGCTAAGCCTTTTTCTTTCATGTCTGTCCACGCATCGATGTCATCAACATGAGGGATTTTCGCAAAGTTGTAGTACTGCGGAGGTGAAGCAGATGCCCACTCAAGAGTATGACCATTCCACGGATCTCCCGTTGTATCGTCAAGTTGCTCGCGGTTTTTGAAGCTCACTACAAGTTGCACAACTTGGAACAAGATACCGAACATAATGATCACCGCACCGCCAGCTGCAATGTATAACCAAATGTTCCAATCAGGGTTGTTCGTGTGGTTTAAGCGACGTGTCATACCTAAGAAACCAAGTACGTATAACGGCATAAATGCCACGAAGAAACCAATTAACCAGCACCAGAAAGATCGTCTGCCCCAGCTCTCGTCAAGTTTGAAGCCCATTGCTTTAGGGAACCAAAACGCAAAACCAGCTAAATAACCAAATACCGCACCACCAATGATGGTGTTATGGAAGTGAGCGATTAAGAATAAGCTGTTATGTAATACGTAGTCAGCACCAGGAATAGCAAGTAACACGCCGGTCATACCACCGATAGTAAAAGTCACCATAAAACCTAAAGTCCAAAGGACAGGCACAGTAATACGTAAACGACCACGATACATAGTGAATAACCAGTTAAACAACTTAACCCCGGTCGGTACCGCAATAACCATGGTCATAACACCAAAGAAGGCATTAACGTTAGCGCTTGAGCCCATAGTAAAGAAGTGGTGAAGCCAAACGATGAAACCTAAAATCGAAATTGCACCGCTTGCATAAACCATCGACTTATAACCAAACAGGCGTTTACCCGCAAACGTTGAGATAACTTCTGAGAAAATACCAAACGCAGGTAAGATCAGAATGTAAACCTCAGGGTGACCCCAGGCCCAGAATAAGTTGATGTACATCATCGCGTTACCACCTAATTCATTCGTGAAGAAGTGGAAATCGAGATAACGATCAAGCGTTAGCATTGCCAGTACCGCTGTTAAAATTGGGAACGATGCTGCAATTAAGATATTCGCCCACGTACATGCCCAAGTAAAAATAGGCATTTTCATTAATGTCATGCCTGGTGCACGCATTTTAAATACAGTCGCTAAGAAGTTTACCGAAGTTAATAAGGTACCCAAGCCGGATATCTGCAAGGCCCATATATAATAATCGACCCCGACACCCGGACTGAATGACAACTCTGACAATGGTGGATATGCCACCCAACCCGTTTTCGCAAACTCACCAAAGAATAATGAGATATTGATTAGGATTGCACCGCCAGCAGTTAACCAAAAGCTAAGGTTATTTAAGAATGGGAATGCAACATCACGAGCACCAATTTGCAACGGTAAGATGATGTTCATTAAACCAATCATAAACGGCATCGCCATAAAGATGATCATGATCACCCCGTGCGCCGTAAAGATTTGATCATAGTGTTCTGGTGGTAAGTAACCACTTGCACCGCCGGTAGCCATTGCTAATTGCAGTCGCATCATAATGGCATCCGCGAAACCACGGAAAAGCATGATAAGCGCAAGAATGATGTACATCACACCTAAACGCTTATGGTCAATTGAGGTGATCCAGTCGTGCCAAATCACGCCCCACTTTTTATATTTTGTTACTAAGCCTGCCACTAACAGACCTAAGACAGCAACAACCGTCATGGTAACCATGATAATTGGTTCATGAAACGGGATTGCGTCTAATGTTAATTTACCTAACAACGACATGATTATTCCTCGTCCTCGCTGTGCTTTTTATGAGCTGAGTGCTCTGGCATAGCGTGTTGCATTGCACCGTGAGAGCCATGCGCTTGCATATATTTCATTACGATTGAATGGAACATATCTTTATCTACGCTGGCATAGTATTTAACTGGGTCGTATTCACTTGGTTTTGCAAGTTCAACATAGCTTTGCTTAGTCAATGCAGAACCGGTATTTTTTACTTTGTTTACCCAAGCATCGAAATCAGCTTCTGTGGCTGTTGCAATGGCATCGAACTTCATACCAGTGAAACCTGCACCACTGTAGTTAGCAGAAAAGCCTTTAAAAGTACCCGGCTCATCAGCGATTAAGTGAAGCTTTGTTTCCATACCGGCCATTGAATAAATTTGGCTACCAAGCTGTGGAATGAAAAACGAGTTCATGGTGCTTTCTGAGGTGATTTTGTACTGCACTGGCACATTGGCAGGAAAAACAAGCTCATTCACTGTGGCGATGCCTTGTTCTGGATAAATGAATAACCATTTCCAGTTCAAAGAAACAACCTCAACAGTAAGGTGCTTACCTTTACCCTCAAGTGGTTTATATGGGTCAAGTTGTTGCGTTGACTGCCACGTGATCACACCTAAAATCGCAACGATGATGATAGGAATGGTCCAAACTACAGCTTCAATCTTATTAGAGTGCGCCCACTTTGGAGCGTAAATTTCTTGATCTCGTCCATCACGGTATTTCCATGCAAAATAAATTGTCATGGCAATAACTGGAATCACAACAATCAGCATTAACACCGTAGCTACGATAATTAAATACTTCTCGTCGACACCAATTTGACCTTTTGGATCGAGTACCCCGCCTTTACAGCCAGACAAAGCCAGCACTAAAGACGCTAGAGCAATATTACAAAGGTTTCGAATTGACAAAGGAATATCCTACAACCTAAAAGTTAACACTTGTCGAAATAAGA
Source organism: Pseudoalteromonas sp. CO109Y (assembly GCF_004208935.1). NCBI lineage: Bacteria > Pseudomonadati > Pseudomonadota > Gammaproteobacteria > Alteromonadales > Pseudoalteromonadaceae > Pseudoalteromonas > Pseudoalteromonas sp. CO109Y. Next base: position 2,922 of record NZ_SGPD01000017.1, on the reverse strand, counting down.
ACACGACGCTTTTCTGCAACAGATGCTACAGATATCCCTCGGCTGAATAACGAGCACGACAAAAAGGCACGCTAAAAAGTGAGGGATTTTATTAGGTTGGCTGACTGAAATTTGGGCGTAAAAATCCCACTAGGTGCTTAGTAAAGACAACTTAGAAAATGACTAAAATGGCTGAACTTAAGCAACAAAGCTCATTTACAGACAACCACTTACACGAGGAGGAGCACGACAGCCATGAGCGCTGTGTACTACTAAAGACTTTATCGTTTCACGCGCAGCGAAGGCCGCTTTACGTAAAATGACACCTGCACGACGCGCAGGGAAGAAATGGAAGACCAACCAGCATAAACCAATAAGTAATTGGCAAGACACCACAGGGTAAGCTAAAAAACTCAACACGTTAAGCAATGGTGCTTCGTATAAAGCACCTTCGCTTAATAAGCTTCTTAGCCCTTGAGCATCTTCTAATGTACCGTTGATTAGCATCGCTGAATTAATCAGCAACAAGGCTAAAACTGACATTAGCTCTTTACCAGCAAAAAACGCACGCGCAGCCAATTGCAATCTAGCTAAGCTAGACTGTTTGACACCTTGTGACTGATTAATTGCTCGCAAAACTCACGCCTTTTTATCGCTTTTACTGCATTTTAGGTAAATGGCTTACCCTATTTTTTAATGCGGTAACATGATCTTCATCAATAAAGTTTCAGTAATTACTGAAATTTCGATGTGGAGTATAACAAAGTCAACAGACGGTACAAGTAGAATTTAACAGCACATGGTTAAGTATTATTTACCCATTTGATAACAAACTGTAAAAAACCAACCTTATTACAGCTAAGTATTTAAAAGTAATACTGTATTTTATATAGCGAAAAGCAATGAAGAAAAAGAAAATAGCATAAAAATAGCGTTTTAAAACATACTTAGTCAGTAGCAATCGAAGCTTTAATACTGAACAAGGATTAGCCAAACCATAAAAAATATAATATTCTTAATAACATTAAAATAAAGAATAAAAGAGATAATTATGCGCCTATATGCACTCGCCACAGCCCTTTTAGTATTAAGTAACACGACATTCGCAAGTACGATTGAAGACACCGCTGTAGCTGGCTTAGATAAACCTGCGATTTACTACGCCGATATAGAGCCCCACTTAAAAAGCGCAGCAAAACACCCAAGCGTTACACTAAAACAATTAGGCACCTCTTTCCAAGGACAGGCACTTAATTCTCTCAAAGTCGGCACTGGCCCAATCAAAGTGATGATGTGGAGCCAAATGCACGGCGACGAAAACACAGCAACTGCTGCATTAATGGATTTTTTAAGCTTTATAACCGCAGATGAAAACACACAATGGCTAGAAAGCTGGCAACAGAAAATAACTCTTCTCATTATCCCTATGGTGAACCCAGACGGCGCTGCTGTTCAAACCCGCCATAATGCACAAGGTATTGATTTAAATCGTGATGCAAAAGCCCTTCGCACAAAAGAAGGACAAATACTCATGGCTGCGGCAGATGCATTCAAACCTGACTTTGGCTTTAACTTGCATGATCAGAATGCCTATTACGGTGCAGGTAAAATGGGAAAACAAGCCACCATTTCAGTGCTAGCACCCGCCTATAATGAAGCAAGAGAAGTAAATAAAAGTCGTGGTGAGGCTATGCAGTTTATTGCCCACTTAGCCAAAACGGTTGAATCAATGATCCCAGGGCACTTAGGGAAGTACAACGACAGTTACTCTTATCGCAGTTTTGGAGATACTTTTTCGGAAAACGGTATCCGAACTATATTAATTGAATCAGGCGCTTACCCAAACGACCCAAATCGCCAAATAGCACGTAAGGTTAACCGTGTTTTATATAAAAAGGCTATTGATTCAGTAACTTCACAGAAATGGAAAAGCGCTAAAATGGCCCAGTACCACGCTATTCCATTTAATGCTAAAGACAATTGGGTAGACTTACTAATAGACGATGTAACAGTAAAGAGTGAACTAGGTAATTACCAGATAGATATTGCTATAAACAACAAAGGACAGTCACCCATAATTAAAGAGTTGGGTGATATAAGCAGTATCCGCCAAGGTTACACAAGTTTAGATGCAAGCAGCCTGAACTTTAAGGTAGGTAACAGCTTTGTATTAAATGAGCCGTTAACGCTTACCGAAAATAGATATAAAGAGCTTTTAATACAAGGGTATAGTTGCTTTTCTGGCGATATTAATATGCTAGAAAACGCCACAAATTGGCCAGTTTACGCATGCAAAAGTGTATTTACATCAATACCTTCACTTCATGCACCTGCCGCCTTTTTCTTACAAGCAAATGGCAAAAATAAGTACGCAGTCTTAGGGGCTGAGCTAATTAATTTAGATTGAACACGATTTAAAAGGACAGGCACTGTTAAAAGTGCCTGTTAAACCTCCAAATACCTTAAATTTGTAACCTAAAATAATAGCTGTGCAGGCAAAGCACCCTATTAGCTTAATCTAATAATAAAAACCAATATAAAAGATTTAGCTTTATGAGAATTAAAAGCACAAATTAGCTGCAAGAGTTTACAAAAAATAAAAGTCGAGAGAAATTTAAGATTAACTAGCAAGTAATAACTTACAGCTTGTTAGGTTACTTCGTCGCTTACGGGCAGTTTTACTGCAATAACGTTCAATAGCCCCAGCTCTACCTGCAACTCCATGAAATAAATTTTCAAACTGAGTTGTTAGCGTTAACCAGTTTTCAGCTTCGAAATTCAGCCTTTCAAGAATAGGAGGTAAATTATGCTCTATATACCCAGGCTTATCCGCGCTGATACAACGACCAGTTTGCTCCACTAGTAACAGGTATGACTTTAACTCAAAAGGTATTCCCTTTGATTTATACTTACTCATACCACCAATAAAACGAGCTAGTACCT